>JAGVUH010000129.1 GCA_019136395.1 Gammaproteobacteria bacterium | reverse complement strand
ACATACAAAGGGGCCGTACTCCCTCATCACCTTCCGGCCTACCTCAACGAATTCACGTTTCGCTTTAACCGGCGCTACTGGCGCGGCCCGGCTTTTCACCGGGCACTCGGTCTGATGGTCCATGCGGCGAACTGGCCCGAGTACGCTACGCTGTACGGGATTGCAAAGGGCGCTCCCGGTGCCTGGGTTCATCCTAACTCACCCATAAACGCATTCTCGCAGGTCAAGCCAGACGCTGAGATATCGGTAGCGCCAACCATAGGTACTTCCTGAGTTAACCGGATAGGCATGACCGAGAAATAGCACCGTGGATGTGGCCAACAGGGAGCGCAAGGCCGTCAGGTAAGCCGGGTCCCCGTAGAGTCGGTGGCGATACTGGGAGCGGGTCAGGACCAGCGAGCGGGCATCGTCGGCATGGCCATGCAACTGGACGATGAGGCTGTCGCCTTGGGTGCTGGGGTCGGACATCCCCGCCTGCCCCAGGGCAACCCGGGTGATGGCCTCCCGCCAGGGGGAGGCGGGCTGGCGCGGGCGCAGCAGAAGACGGTAGGCCGCCGCGGACGGCGGCAGGCCAGGCAGGAGGGGGTCGAAATTGGTGGTGACGATGGCCCGGAAGGGGATGCCGCGCACGTATTTGAGCCGCTGTGCCATCGCCGGGGACAGCTCGGTGGTGGACAGCATCCGGCCCAGCCGCTGGCAAAAGGTCTTCTCCCCCAGGGCGTCGTAGAGCAGCTGGGCCGCCATCTCCAGATCGCGGGCCGCGGGGTCGGACTTGATGAGGGTGCAGACCAGGTCGAAGACCTCGGGATGCTGACCCGCGGAACCTTCCTCGGCCAGGCGGACGATCAGCTGTTTCCAATGGGGATACCCGGCCGCGGCGGAGAAACCGGCCCCGACGAAGGCCACGCAGTTGCCACCTTCTATCGCTGCCAGGAGGCGGTGATCAATGACGGGCGGGGCGGTGCGGGAATGAGCGGCCGTGGCGGGTGCGGAGGAGGGGGCGGACATTGGTCGGGTGGCGCAGCTTGGGGGAATGGGGGCGGCGATTCATGCGGGCTGATCAGGGTCACTGGGGGTGAGTTTAGCGCGGGTGGCCGGGACGAGCACGTTGCGCCGGAACGTAATCAGCTGCCCGCGACGCGGCGCAGGCGGGTGAAATGCGCCGGTCCATGGCCCCTGCGGGGACGTCCGGCGCTGCGCGCGTGGCCCGGTGCAGACTGCAAGCAGGGCTGAGTATTGTCGGCTTGCCCCTGGCGGAGAAGGGGCCATGGGCGTCGTGCACAACCCGGTACACCGTGAGTTTAGGCGGGAAAAGCGGGTATCGGCGCGGAGGGCAAGACCTTGCTGTATCTTGACAGTAAACAGTAATACTGATTTAATTATTCCTCATGAACGAAGCCCGCGACATCAACACCCTGAGTCGGGAGACCGGCATCAGCGTCCGCACCATCCGCTACTACCTGGCGCAGGACCTGTTGCCACCGCCGGCAGGCCGCGGTCCGGCGGCAACCTACGGGTCCGGCCACCGCGACCGGCTCACCCTCATTCGTCGTCTGCAGGATGCCCACCTGCCCCTGGCCGAGATCCGCAAGCAGTTGCAGGCCCTGGACGATGCCGGCGTGGTCCGGGCCTTGGCCGGCGCGGTGGCGGGCGCCGAACCGCCGGCGCTCAACGCCTATGACTACGTGCGCCAGGTCCTGGCCAAGCGCCAGTCCCCTGACCAGGGGCTGACAGACGCCGGGCCGGAGTCCCTGTCCGGACCCGCGGGCAGCCAGAAGCCGGCTGTGGCAGCCGCGGCCCCCGGGGCTCCCGCCCCCGTGGCCCTACCCGCCGCCGCCGATCCCCGCAAGCCCACGCGCAGCCATTGGGAGCGCATCGCGCTGCACCCCGATATCGAACTGCACGTCCGCCGCCCCCTGGCCCGCCCCGACCAGCGTCGCCTTGACGTACTGCTCGACCAGGCCCAGCGCCTTTTCGGGGGCGACTGCGGCGCGCCCGGCGAGCGGACACCCTGACCGCCGGCCGCGGACCGGCGACGGGAAAACATTACGCCCGGACCGGGGGTGTAAGGACCGGTGACGATCATCCGGCCGCGGGCGGCGGATGAACCCCGCGCCCGCCCACGGCGCCATCCATAACAACGACAACCATCACGCAGGAGCCGGCCCATGACCCTCATCGCCACCCGCCTGTCCCAAGTCACCCTGGGCCACCCCCAGCAGTACCGCAACCTGACCCTCCTGCCCTTGCTGGCCGAGGGTCCGGCCCAGCCTGGTTACCAGCTCCTCGACCAGGCCCTGGCCTTGGGTTGCGCCCGCGTCACTGAGATCAGCGAGGGCGGCAGCGTGCCGCAGCTCCGCTTCATCAATGATGGCGACCTGCCCGTGCTGTTGCTGGATGGGGAGGAACTGATCGGCGCCAAGCAGAACCGCATCCTCAACCTCAGCGTCCTGGCCCCGGCCCATAAGACCATTGTCATCCCCGTCTCCTGCGTCGAGGCCGGGCGCTGGGATGCGCAATCCGCCGAGTTCGCGGGCGCCCGCCGCGCCCACTTCGCCGCCGGCCGCGCCCGCAAGGCGCGGGACGTCAGCGATTCCCTGCGCCGCCACGGCACCCGCGAGAGCGACCAGGGCCGCGTCTGGGCCGACATCGCCGCCAAGTCCAGGCGTTTCGGCATCCACTCCGCAACCAGCGCCGCCGCCGCCCTGTACGACGGTCAGCGTGAGCGCCTGGACGATTTCCAGGGCGCCTTCACCCCTCAGCCCCACCAGTGCGGTGCCCTGTTCGCCCTCAACGGCCGGGTGGTGGGCCTGGACCTGTTCGACAGCCCCGCCACCCTCGCCGCCGCCCTGCCCAAGCTGGTGGAGAGCCACGCCCTCGATGCCCTGGACCGGGCGGACGCGACCGCCCCGGCCACCCCGGCGGACCCCGGGGCCTGGCTGCACGCCATTGCCCAGGCAGCCACCGAGCGTTTCCCGGCGGTGGGGGAGGGCGAGGACTGGCGCCTGCACGGTCCCCAGGTGACCGGCGGGGCCCTGGTCAAGGAGGGTCAGCTCATCCACCTCTGTGCCTTCCGCCTGGGCGCGGCGGGCGAGGAGGTGCCCGGGGATGAGGCGGACGACTTCTTCGGTCCTGAAGGGGGCGGCTGGGATGAAGACGAACCGGCCGGCGCTGGGGATGAGGCAGCAGCACCGTCGCCTGCGGGTACCTCCCGCCCGGAACCCCTCGTCACCCCGGCGGGCATCCGCCTGGATCTGGCCACCGACCGCCGCCTGATTCGCGCCGCCGGTCACAGCCGGCGCTATCTCCACCTGCGCCTGACGGCTCCCCGCGGCCGCCGCGAACGCGTCCCCCTGGACCTGGCCCTGGTCCTCGATCGCTCCGGCTCCATGGGCGGAGGCAAGTGGCAGCGCGCCAGGGAGGCAGCCCTGGCGGCCATGGAGCGTCTGAGTGCCCGGGACCGGGTGGCCCTGGTGGCTTTCGACCACCAGATCACCACCCCCCTGCCGTTGGCGCCGGCCATCCCGGCCGCCCGCCAGCAGGCGGCCGCGGCCTTGGCCGCCCTGCGGCCCCGGGGGCAGACCAACCTCGGCGAGGCCTGGCTCACCGCCTGCGGCCTCATCGGCCGCAATGGCGGCGCTGAGCGGCTGCGCCGCTGCCTGGTGCTGACCGACGGCCAGGCCAACGTCGGCATCACCGCCCCCGCCACCCTGGCCGACCATGCCGCCCATCTGCTCCAGCTTGGCGTTCGCACCAGCACCTTCGGCGTGGGCGACGACTACCACGAGGAACTCCTCGGCCAACTGGCGGACGCCGGAGGCGGGGCCTGTCACGACATCGCCGGGGCCGAGGGGATCCAGACCGCCCTCGGCCGGGAACTCGGGGATGCCCTGGAGGTGGTGTACGCCGACGTCCGGGTGCATCTGACCTGGCAGGCCGACCTGCAGGTCCGGGCCCTGGGCACCTGGCGAACCTAACCGGGTCCGCGGTCCCTGACCCTCCTCCCCGGCGATCTGGTGAGCGAGCAGGTTCTCGATCTGCTGGTCGAGGTCCGCTTCCCGGCCGGCCCCCAGGACAGCGACTGCCCGCTCCAGATTCAGGTCAGTGAGGGTGACCAGCCCCTGGCCGCTGACGTGTGCCGCTGGACCTGGGTTGACAGCGCCCGGCGCAAGGCCCAGCCCCGGGAGGTCGCGGTGGAACGACAGGTGGCGGCCCTCCTGGCCCACCAGGCACGGCGGGAGGCGGCGGCCCGCAACCGTGACGGCGACCTGGCTGGCGCCCGGGAACGGCTGCGGCACGCGGCCGCGGAACTGCGCCACTACGGCGGTGAGGATACCGAAGTCCGCGCCCTGGCGGCGAGCCTGGAGACCGAGGTCGAGAACCACCGCGTCCGCCTGAGCCCGCGGGACATCAAGCAGCGCATTTACCAATCCGCCAGTGCCCTGAAGGGCCGCCGGCTCGACGGTGGCCGGGCGCGGCGGGAGGAACTGACCGAGCGCCAGACCCGTCCGGACCAGTTGCATTGTCTGCCGCCCCGGGACCACCTGGACCCAATCATGGCCGGCCAACCCGTGCCCAGGCTGTCCCGCGACCAGTGCGCCGCGCTCGCCAAGGCGACGATGGCCGCGCTCATGAGCGGGACCTATGCCAACGCCGCCGGCCAGCCGGTGGACTGGCAGGACGCCGTCGAGCAGGCCATCGCCGCCAAGCGCAGTCTGCCCCCGGATGCGCCCCTGCCCGCGCCGGGACCTCGTGCCCAGGGCCTTACCCGGGTCCAGGTGACCCGCGAAAGCACCCTGGTCGCGGCCCGGCGTCTGAGCGCGCGCCACCCACGCGTCCTGGTCCTGGTGTTCGGCAACGGGATTGAGCCAGGTGGCGGTTTCCTCCTCGGCAACCGCGGCCAGGAATCCACCCTGTGCCGGGCCAGCGCCCTTTACGCCACCCTGCAGGGGGACGCCCTGTACGCCACCCATCAGGCCCGGCCCCAGCCGGATTCCACCGACTGGGCCATCCTCTCCCCGGACGTGCCGGTGTTTCGCGATGACGCCGGCCAGCCCTTGGACCAACCCTGGCCGCTGAGTTTCATCACCGCTGCCGCCCCCTACGCCCCACGCCTGGGCCGGGAGCCTTCGGCCCGGCTGATGGAAAGCCGCATCCGCCGGGTACTGGCCATCGCCCGCGCCTACGACTACCCGGCGCTGGTCCTGGGCGCCTGGGGCTGCGGGACCTATGGCAACGACCCGGCGCGCATCGCCACCCTCTTCCAGACCGCCCTGGAGGAGCAGGCCGGGGCCTTCGCCGAGGTGGTGTTCGCGGTGGCCGATGGCTCGCCCGGACGAAAGACGTACGGAGCCTTTGCAGCGGCATTCGGGGTTCAGTCATGAACGGGCCTGGCCAGGGTGCGGCGCAAGCCCAGGCCAGGGCACCATCAGAAGCGGGGGACCCCGGGCGGGAGAGGAGCGGAAGGACGCTGACCTGTCAGCCCGGCCGCGCCGCCCCGGCGCCCGCCGCCCGCCGCCGTGACCTCCTGGCCACCTTCCGGAAACGCGCCCAGGCACTGGGGCTGAGCGCGGTGGCCGCGATGGCGGCCGCGGGGGACCTCAATGCCTGGGGCGAGCGCGGGGACGGGAGCATGGCCATCGCCCCGGCCACGGCCGCCCAGGTCAGCCTGCCCCTGGCCGCCGCCCGGCCTGGCGTGTTCCCACTTCCGGTGGCGGGGTACGGGTCCGGGATGGGTGCCGGGGGACGCGCCGATTCCCTCCGCCATGCCGGTGGTCCCCTGCCTGAGGGCGGACCCACAGGCTCCCTGCGCGTTCTGACCTGGAATGTCCTGGCCCCGGCCTTTTGGGAGGAGTGGGTGGAGGCCCTGGGATGGTGGGAGACGCCGGGGGTCCGCCGGGCACGGGAGTTGTTGGCCGCCAGTCAGCGGCTGGGGGCGGACCTGGTTGCCTTCCAGGAGGTCACCAGCCCCTTTCTGCGCCTGCTCAGCACCGATCCCCATTGGCGGACTTACCACGCGACCTTTCAGGCCACCCCGAGCGCGGGAGCGGAGCCACCCGGGGGGTTGCTGATCCTCTCCCGCCATCCCATCACCCGTGCCCATTACCTGAAGCTGCCCAGCCCCACCGGTCGCGCCCTGCTCAGCGCCCGCATCGCCATCGACGGCCAGGACCTCACCCTTGCCACGCTTCATCTGGAGTCGCTGCCCGAGGAGGCAACGGCGCGCACACGGCAGATCCAGGCCATCGCCGGCAATCGCGGTCTCGACAGCCAGCACCGGACCCTCATCGTTGGGGATTTCAACCATGGCGATGGGGACAAGGAACAGCGATTGCCGCATCTCGCTGGGTGGAGGGATGCCTGGTTGACCCTCCGCCCGGACCCAGATGATGCGGGTCTGACCTATGACATCGAGCGCAACCCGCTCGCCCGGGCCAATGCCTTCGCCACTGAGCCAAGCCGCCGGCTGGATCGGATCCTCCTTTCGAGCGACCTGACACCGCTCGCCGTCGGTCTGGTCACCCCGGGGCCAGGTCAGGGGGCGAGACGGCCCCCTTCGGACCATTACGGCGTCTGGATCGACATTACATGGCCGCCTTCGGCCGCCCCCTAACTGATCCTAGCCCGGATATGGGTCAGATGCCCGATGGCCACCACGGCACATCCCGGGTGAAACAGCCTTTATGAAAGCAGCCTGACGGCAAGAGTCCAGAGGGCCTGGGCTATACTCTGAACCCACGACGACCAGTAACACCCGCCACCATGCCTGACCGCCCCCGCAAACTCCCCATCGGCATCCAGACCTTCCGCCAGATCATTGCGGAGGGCTATGCCTATGTGGACAAGACCGCCCACACCCTAGCGCTGGTGGAGACGGGCAAGGCCTATTTCCTCTCCCGTCCGCGCCGCTTTGGCAAGAGCCTGTTCGTCGATACCCTGAAGGAACTGTTCGAAGGCAATGAACCGCTCTTTCGCGGCCTCTTCATCCACGACCAGTGGGACTGGCAGCGGCGCTATCCGGTCATCCTGCTGGACTTCGCTGCCGGGGTGGTGCAAAGCCGGACGGAACTGGACCGGCGCATCTATCGCCTGATTCAGGACAACGGCGAGCGGCTTGGTATCGCCTGTGACTGGGAACACAACGATGTCCCGGGTTGCTTTGGCGACCTGATCCGCCACGCCCGCGACCGCCATGGCCAGCCG
>JAGVUH010000287.1 GCA_019136395.1 Gammaproteobacteria bacterium | reverse complement strand
TCCCTTGGTGGAAGACTCAGGCTGGGAGCCGGATGGTGTAACACGCCAAGTCCGGTTCTGCGAGGAGCCGGAGGCCGAACCGTCGCATGGCAGAGATATTGTGGCACCGCCGGGAAACCAGGCGGCAAACGGAGAAAACAAACATCTGCCTAAACGGCGGCAAGGCCCCGGTTTACTCTCCGGGAAGTCCCGTTTCGCATCCTGAGCACGGCGACACTCCGATGGCTTGGAGGCTTCTCAGGCGCCTTCCTGTGGATACCCGCGCTGGCGGTGGTGTTCCTGGTCCAGGGAAAACTGCTGGCCGGGGTCATCGGCATCGCCCTCGGCGCCCTGGGCTATGGCAGCGTGGTCTGGTTCCGGCCCTGGCGTTTTCCGGACACGCCCTACTGGCGGCTGCTGATACCGCCTTATCTGGCGTTGAGCGCCGCGGTGGCGTGGGGGTTCTGGGCTTACGGAGTGGCGGCCGCGGCGGAGATGTCCGGGTGGGAGAGCATGCAACTGCTCGTCCTCTTCCTGCCCTTCGTCACCGTTGGCAAACGCTGTTGGCGCGATGGCGAGCAGGCCGGTGGTCAGGGGCGGTAAGCCCACCGGCAAAAACGGGGCGTTAACGGCCGCAGGCTGAAACCGAGCAGCAGGCCCGGGAGTGACCGCCCGGCGGCATAGACCGGACCTGCGGGGTCACCGCCGGGGATGACGATCGGCGTCGGGTCCCCTCCCGGGTACCGACCCGTGCCCTCACCGCAGTCGTCCCGGCAATCCCCGCAGGAAGCGTCCGGTGCTGGCCAACTGCCGCCGCAGCAGGGCCCAGGTCTCCGCCTGGTGCTGCGCCCCGCGCAGGCGCAAGAGCCGGGTCCGGTTGGCGGCGGATTGCTGGGCCAGGATCGCCGCCCAGAGACCGTCGGTCACGTTGTAACTGCGTCCCGCGGCCAAGCAGACGGGTATGGCGGCGTCGAGCGGCACCTCCAGATCGGCGGCCACGGCCTCCACTGCGGCGCGGATCGTCCGCGCTTTCTCGCGGGTGGGGTCGTTGAGGTCATAGGGCGGCTGCCATTCCTGGCGCGGGCGTAAGAGGTCGATGTGGCTGACCGCGACCAGCAGGGTCGGGGGATGGCGTTCGGGGTGGGCCGCCCAGCGCTGGCGCAGCCGGCTCAGGAGCGCCGCCTCCGGCTCCCGGTCCGGACGCTGGGCGGCGGTGACCCAGAGGATCAGGTCGGCGCGGTCCACCAACGGGTCCAGGATCTTGGGGGGCAGGGCAGGGGTGTCGAGGCCGGGGGTATCGAAAATCAGCGCCGGGGTCAGGCCCTCCCGTGCGAGCCGATACGGGGTCACCGGGGACGCCTGGTCCGGCAGGCAGTCCGTCGCCACTTGCGCCTCGCCAAAGAGGGCGTTGATCAGGCTTGATTTCCCGGCATTCGCCCGGCCCAGGACCAGGAGGCGCAGGGGTTCTTCCGCCCGGAGGGCCGCCGCCCGGGCTTCCCGCTCCGCCTCGGGCTGTGAGGGTGGGGTGAAGTCGGCAGCGGTCGGCTCGTCCAGCACCAGCCGACCGCTGTAAAGTTCGATGGCGTAGCGCCCGATCTTGCGGACATACTCCTGCAGCAACCAGCGCCGCAGGTCGGTCCAGGCCACCGCAAAGGCGCGGTTACCCAGGGCGGACTTGGCCTCGGCCAGGAGGGCGCTGGCAGGGTTCACGACTAGTCGGCCGGCGCGATAGAGGGGGTAGAGGCGTTCCGCCGTCCGCTTCCAGCGGTTGAGGCGCACCAGGTCACCGAGGGTCAGGCGGTGACTGAGGGGGATGTTGTCGGCCAGATCGATGCGCAATTCGTGACAGGCCCGTTCGATGATCAGCAGGCCATGGGGCAGGGTCAGTTCCAGCAGCGGCTGGTCCCGCTGGGGATGGTAGGTCTGCGCCACCCGTTCCAGGGCCTGGTGGCCCAGGCGCCAGAGGCTTTCATCCAGGGGCCAGTCCTCCGGTCTGAGAGTCGCGGCCAGGGCCTCGATGGCCTGCCAGGCGGCCTGGTCGCGCGGCGGCCAGTCGGGATCGGGGGCGGTTTCATGCGCCGCCAGTAGGCGCCGGTCGCGCCGCCGCAGCCAGGTCTGGAGCCCCAAACCCAGGGCGGCGCCGCCGAGCAGGGCGCTCAGCCACCCCAGGAGGTGGCCGCTGTGCCACAGCCACCAGAGACCCAATACCGGCAAGGCCGCCACCGGCGCCAGCCACAGCAGCGGGGCGGCCAGCCGTAAGCCGTCGTGACGACTGAGCCGGATGTCAGTCATGGGGCGACTCCTGGGGTTGGTTGCGCCTGATCAGCGCGGTGCCTTGGGTCAGGGCCTGGGTATAGAGGTTGCGCAGGGTGGTGCGATCAAGCGGTTCACCGCGGCGGACGGTGCGAAGGTAATAACAGGCCGCTTGACCCAGGGCATAGGTGGTGGCGCCGCTGGTGGTGGCGCCATACAGGGCGCCGGCGGTCTGCCCGAGGGCCGGCACGAGTTTGATCAGCTCCCGGCCAAGCAGGCGGGCCAGATAAGCGATGCCGATGCCCGTGCCGAGAAAGCCGAGAAATTCCGCGATCTGGCGCCCGTTCCAGGGCACCTGGTAGATCGCGGCCAGGCTGTGCAGAAGCTTGGCCTGGATGGCCGGGACGCCGGCCAGCCCCACCGCCGGCAAGGCGCCGACCGCGGCCGCGGCCAGGGCGTGGCCGACGATGTGCGGGTGGGCGGTGCGGGCGAGGAGGTCGTGGACGTCAGCATCGGCCCCCAGGCGCGCCCGCAGATCGTCGGCGGTGACCGCGCCGATGGCCGCCCACAGGGCCGCCAGGCCGTAGTCGGTCGGTTCCAGGCCATCCTCCGGCAGGGTCAGGTCGATCGGCACCCAGCGCGACGGACCGGACCCGGGCAACGTGCCCAGGGTCGCCCGTTGCGCGACCAGGGCGCGAGTCAGGTCGGCGGGGAGGCGGCTGGGCCAGTCTTCCTGGTCAAACGGGTAGGGCAGGACATGCCCCTGTCCCGGGGGATAGCCCTCGTTGAGCCCGGTCTGGGCGATGACCACCGGCCAGGTCGGGTGGCGCCCGCGGACCTGCCGCAGGACGCGGGTGACCGCTTCCTGTTCGAGGTCCATGGCCTTCATCACCCCCAGCACCAGGTGGGCCTGGGATTCGCAGTACTGGATATCCTCGTCCGGGTCATAGGCGCGCTCGCCCAGACCACGGGTGTCGAGAAAGCGCACCACCGGCGCCTCCGCCGGGTAATCGTAAAACCGCGCCGTGCGGGTGCAGGGGCGAAAGCCAGTGCCGATCTCCGCCAGGGGGCTGCCGGTCAGGGCCTGGACGATGGCGGTCTTGCCCGCCTGGGTCTTGCCCAGAAGCCAGATCACCGGCAGGGGCTGGCGTTGTCGGGCGGCCTCCAGGGCGGCCTCCAGCTCCTGGTCATCGACGCTCGGATTCAGTAAGAGGGTGCGCAGGGCGGTGAAGTCCGGTAGCCAATGCTTGAAAGAGGGAAGGGGGTTCATGTCCAAGTGCCCTCGGTTAGTTCCGCCCGCACGGGTGGATAGTGGGTTGACACCAGGTCCAGCCGCACCGTCGCCCGGCTCATCCCGCAAAACAGCAGCCGTTGCAGCCGCTGGGTGCTTTCCTGCCCCTCGATATCGGTGAGGATGACGGCCGGGGCCTCCTGGCCCTTGAAGCGGTAAAGGCTGTCAAGGGTGATCTCCCCCTCGCTCCAGATTTGCGAACCATCGGGCCGATAGGCGCCGGTCCAGCGGCGGATGGTGTGTTTGCCGATCCGTTCACACCGCCAGAGCGGGGACTTGTCGATCCCTTGCAGCGAGAGGAGGACGATCTCCTCCGGGTTGAAGCCGAGGGAATGTAACTGGTTGATCACGGCCGCGAGGGAGGTGGCTTGATCTTCCGGCTTTTGGTAAGTGTGAACACCGACCCCTAGGCCGGGCAAGGGATTGGCGGGCTCGAAGTCGAAGGGCAGGTGCTGGCGCATGAAGCGGGCAATACCGTAGGGCGAGCGGTAGTTTTGGCGCAGGTGCAGGCGCGTGAACCCCGGCAGGGTCAGGGGTGGCTTGTTGAGGAGGTTCTGATCCGGGTCATCCAGCCAGAGGATACGGCCGTCCGCGCTGAGGAAGAGGTGGAGGATCTCCAGCCAGTCCGCCGCGAAGTCCTGCCCCTCGTCAACGATCAGGGTGTCGAAGCGCCAATCAGGGGGGATGGGGGCGGCGAGCACCCGGTCCTGGATGGCGCTCCAGAAACCGGGCTGATTCATCCGGTCATAGTCCAGGGTTTCGCCGCGACCGCGCAGGAACTGGTCGCAGAAGCCGTAGAAGGTCTGGGCGCGGACCTCGGGGATTAGCGTTTGCAGGCGATCGGCCAGGGGGCGGTTGAAGCAGACCATGAGCACCCGCCGGCCCTGGGCGGCCTGATCGCGGGCGAAGACGCTGGCCAGCAGGCTCTTGCCGCAGCCGGCGGTGCCGGAGACGCGCACCCGAAAGGGGGACATCTCCAGGGTGCGGATCAACTCGGCCAGGGCGCCGCCGTGGCGGACGTAGTGCTGTTCCTGGGCCTGGCGGTAGCGGTGGATCTGGGGGACGACCTCGAAGGTCTGGCGGAAGAACGCCTCGATCAGGGCGCGCCGGGCGGGATCGGGCTCACCGGGGCCGAGGACGCGCGCGATCCGCCGGGCCAGGCCATCGCTGGCGGCGGCATCGACGATGCGGTTCTGGTCCAGGCCGGCGGCATTGAGGTTCCTGACGCGGTAATCCGGGCAGTAGAGCAGGTAATCCAGGGTCAATGACCGCGCCTGGGGGTGTTGCCACTGGTACTTGTCGCGAACCTGGTTCAGGGAGCGGTGAATCTGGGTGCCGACGGACTTGTGGCGCTCACCGTAAACCTTGACCAGGCCGTCCGGGGTCTCCGCCAGGGCGCCGTTCTTCTGCTCGATGCAGAGCACGTTGCCGGCGCGGTTGACCAGGATGAAGTCGATCTCGCCGAAGCGGGTGGCCTGGCCCTGGCTGAAGCTCCAGTGGACGCTGTGAAACACGGCATAGTCGGGTCCGAGCTGGTCCTTGAGCAGGGCCAGGGTCTCCAGTTCCCGCGAGTGGGCGCCGGCCAGGGCCAGGCGGCTGATGTCGGAGGGGATGATGCGGGCCATGTTCCTCATGCCTGGGTCGTTGTCACCAACGCCGCGCGCCGATCTTCTTATTGATTCCAGGTCCAGCCGTAAGCCGGGTTACCGAAGGATACCATCTCTCACTTATAAGACCGCGGGCCCGCAGGGGGTTACCAGGACCGTGACCTGAGCGGGGGTCCCTCCATGCGCCCAGATAAGGACGGTCTCCTCGACGCCGCCCTTGGCGGTGGGGGGATGGATCGCCAGGCACCCCAGGTGGGGCGCCTGGACCGCCAGCCTGACCCCGCAGATCACGTCCCGCTCCTCGGGGCCATACGCCGCCACCAGGACGGCGCTGCCCGGGGGCACCTGGTGGTATTCGAAGCCATCGCCATCGCCGGTAACCTGGAGGCGCATGCGGTCCCGGAGGTGGTAGCCGTAAGGTTCCGCCCGGACCGCGTGCAGATCGTCGCCGCTTTCGTTGACGAGCAGCAGCAGGCCTTCCCGGCGCGCCAGCCATAACAGGGGCCGTAGGGGGTCGTCAGCGGGAGAGGTTGCGGTTGGGGCGGCAGTTGCGGGGAGCTGGCTTTGCGGCTTTTCGGCTCGCCCTGGCTGAATGTCCGGCGCAGCTTGCCAAGCGGGGAAGTCCAGGATGAGTCGCGGACGCTCACGGGCAACAAGCATAGGGTGGTCGGGCATGATCGGGACCTCCGTGCGGCGAGGGCGTCATTGAAAAACACGGACGCGTCAGTCCGTGACGCATTAGCTGCCTCAGCGCACTGGCAGGAGGTGGCCCGGGAGGCTGACGCGGGGCTGTCGGCCTGGAATCGCTTCCTGACCTGCGTGCTGCTGGGCGGCGTGGCCGGCGCGGGGGTCTACCTGGTGCCCCTCTGAGCGAGGTGCTAATGCTCAAGTCCGGTTTTATGCCGTACCTGTCGCTACCCTACTGACTTTCGCTTTGGCGGACGGATGTGCTCATGGTGTACCGCGCGGATGACTCGGCGCCCCGGTCATCAAGGTGGCCGGGGCGCCTGATCAGCGTCCTCGACGCCTGCCTGGTGAACGGCGACGGCGCTCAGAACGCGGTAGCTGGGCCAAGGTCCTCAGAGACACGAACAAGGCGGTATATCGCCTCTCGGCGGGGAATCGCTGCAACCTGCGGGTGGATGACCGTGCCGACCTAAACGCCACGGTGGCCGGCTAACGGCTGATGACCGATCTCGACCCCGGGGTGGGGGCCTTCCGCTTAGCCATGTCCACACGCTGCACCGACGCTCCTGTGAGGGTTCTGACTCCTGGCGGCGGTCACCGCCACCGCCAGGTCTCCCCGCTTATCGCGCTTGACCTTCCGATCGTTCCGTCCCCAATCACGCCCTGTCGTCCATCCGTCGTTTTAACCGCCAGCGCAACGCGGACAATGAGTTTCAGGCTTCGCCTAAGGGATGAAGGCTCGCCACCACAGGACGCCGAATCGGGTTCGTTAACCTACGGACCAATCGTTCGCCTCCAGTTGCTTCCCACCCCGCCTCGCGGCGACGCAGTTACCTTCGGCTACCGAGTCTTGGCTTACTCGGACACGGACTTCCACCGTGCTGATCAAGCGCCTTCACGGGCGCACAACCCTGGCCTTCAGGCCGGGGAGGGATAGCGCGGCTTGCGGAGCAAGCCCCTCCTCTCGCATTTCCTTGCGGTAGTTGTTATCTGTTTGATTGAACTGATAACCACATCCGCGTTGCACGAGGATGCAGTGTTGGTGGTTGATCCCTTGTCTTGCTCCGACGTTAAAGATCCCGGTGGCGCGTACCGCTACCCTTCCGTAATGCACCCCCACGTACTTGCCTTTAGGCACTGCCTCACGTACCAAGTCGCCCGTCTGGAATCCTTTGACGAACTTGGTTCGCGTGCAGTAGCCGCGCGGGAATCCAAACCGGTCTCCAGGCGGCCGGGGGTATCCGGACCGGATTGAGGGGACCAGCCGTGGTCGAGGGCGTAGTCCCGCCAGGCGAGCAGGTGGCTGGCGGTGGCGACCGGGTCGGCGGCCAGGGAGGCGTGATAGAAGCGTGCCGGGCCGTCCGCCGCCCGCAGGGCCTGGAGATAGCCGACCACCCGTTCGGCGTGGGACTGGCGGGGTGGGGTCAGGCCCGCCCGGAATTCCAGCCGCTGCAACAGGCCCTCCTGACCGACCGCCTCGCTCCCCAGCCGGGGCGGGGTCGGGTGGGGGGCACGGTGATCAAAACCTTGTCCGACAATCAATTCCATCGCGCGAGTCTCCTGACTGGTTGTTCTTGCTGGCACTGGGCCCGCCGGGTGCCCCGGCACCGGCCCCCCCGGCGGGGGGCCGGGCCCCAGCTCAGCGGCCGCCCGGGTAACGCCGCAGGGGCCGGCGGCTCCAGGGCTCGGGCTGGTCATCCGCCTCGGCGCGGTGGAAGGCGCAGAGGTGGATGATCTGCTCCGCCTTGACCAGGGCGCCGCCGGTGAGGTCGGGCGCCCGCAGGCGCCAGTCCTCGCCCTCGCCCACTGCCGGGAAGCGCTCGACCGCGGCCGCGGCGATAGCCGTCATCCAGGCAGCCGGGTCGAAGGGCGCCCGCGCCGGGATCGCCGGGACCGCGGCGAGGGCCGTGTCGAGGGCGTCCAAAGCATAGCACTCCACGAGTTTGGGCAGCAGGGCGGCCAGGGTGGCGGGGCTGTCGAAGAGGTCGAGCCCGACCAGGCGGCCGTCGATGGCGAACAGCGTGCCGCATTGCCCCGGCCGGGGGCTGAAGGCGGCCTGATAGCCGTCCAGCCGCGCGCGATGACCCTCGTAGAGCGCCGCGGCGGCATGAGTGGCGGAGTGGACGCCCATGCGGGCGGATTTATCGGCGATGTCGGCCCACACGCGCCCCTGATCGCTCTCGCGGGTGCCGCGCCGATGCAGAGACTCGCTGACATCGGCGGCCTTGCGGGCGCGGCCGCTGGCGTAGTGGGCGCGGCGGGCGCCGGCGAACTCGGCGGACTGGGAGCGCCAGCGCCCGGCCTCGACGCAGGAGACGGGGATGATGATGGTCCGGCGCGCCGGGGCCAGGACGCTGAGGTTGAGGATGCGGTTCTGCTTGGCGCCGACCAGTTCCTCGCCGTCCAGGAGCAGCACCGGCAGGTCGCCGTCGTTGACGAAGCACAACTGCGGCACGCTGCCGCCCTCGCCGAGTTCGGTGACCCGGGCGGTCCCGTCCGCCAGGGCCTGGTCGAGGAGCCGGTAGCCCGGCAGCTCCGGTCCCGGGGCCAGCAGGGGGTAGAGGGTGAGGTTGAGGTGCTGCAGGGGGGTCCCCAGGGTTACCTGAGCCAGACGGTCGGCGATCATGGTCATGCGCGGGTCCTCGGTGGTGAACATTGAGGCGGCATGGTAGCGGGGGGGTGCGACAAGGTTGGTCGCGGCAGATGGGGGAGGGCGCCTGCCGGTCGGGGTGGGGCAGGGGCGCTAGGCTGGGGGGAAGGGGGAAAGAGCCGCCGGTATGAGCAGAAAGGTGGGAACAGTTGTTAATCACACAAGCATAGTTTGTGGATAGGACAGGTTGAACACGTGACGGCAATGCCAGAAAGGGAGACATGCCGAAAACAGCGATGGCAAGACGGTCCTATCGGCGTCAAGGCGTGGCTGGGGGATGGGGGCTATGACGGTCAACCCGCAGCCCCTCAGGGATATTGAGCAGTTCCACGTCCTCATCACAATCCAACGAAGTCAGTTGGGGCACCGGTGAAAGGTCCAAAGTGGTGATCTGGTTGTTTTCACATTTGAGCCAGTTCATGTTTATTGCTGGTGAGAGGTGCAACATGGCGAGCTGGTTGCTGGAGCAGATGAGAAAACGCAAGTTGGGAACTGGCGATAGATCCAACGCGGTGAGCATGTTGTCAGCGCAGTAGAGCCCAGTCAGCTCCGCCACCGGTGAGAGATCCAATTTAGTGAGCTGGGTATGAGCGCAGGAGAGCCCAGTCAGCCTTGGCACCGGGGTAAGGTCCAATGCGGTGAGCGGGTTGTCGCGACAGATAAGCACAGCCAGCCCCGGCACTGGCGAAAGATCCAATCGGGTGAGCTGGTTGTTATTGCACCAGAGAGCCTTCAGCTCTGACATTGGGGAGAAGTCCAAACTGATGAGGTGGTTTTCCTCGCAATTAAGTTCGGTCAGCCCTGGCACCGGCGAGAGATCCAAGACTGTGAGCCGATTATTCGCGCAATTAAGTTCGATCAAGCCTGGCACGGGTGAAAGGTCCAGGGTGGTGAGCTGGTTGGACCAGCAGTCGAGCTCGATTAGCCCTGGCACAGGCGTGAGGTCTAATGCGGTGAGTTGGTTGTCACCGCAGCTGAGCTTGGTCAGCCCTGGCACTGGTGTGAGGTCAATTGCGGTGAGCCGGGTGTCCCAGCAGCCGAGCTCAGTAAGCCCCGGCACTAGCGTGAGGTCCAAGGCAGTTAGCTGCTTGTTACCGTGGTGGAGCTTGGTCAGCCCCGGTACTGCTGATAGGTCCAATGTGGTGAGTTGGTTATTCTGGCAACAGAGATCGGATAGCTGAGGCACCAGCTTGAGATCCAATCCGGTGAGCTGGTTTTCCTCGCAGTGGAGTGTGGAAATCCCAGGCACTGGTGAAAGATCCAATGTGCATAGCAGGTTATGCTGGCAGTAGAGCTCGGTCAGCCCCGTCACTGGCGTGAGGTCCAATGCGGTGAGGTGGTTATTACCGCAGCTGAGCCTGGTCAGCCATGGAACCGGTGAGAGGTCTAATACGGTAAGCTGGTTGCGCTGGCAGCCGAGCTCAATTAGCCCCGGAACGGGGGAAAGATCCAACGCAGTGAGCTGGTTGCTATGGCAAAAAAGACCGGTAAGTTTCGGCACCGGCGTTAGGTCTAATATGGATAGTTGGTTGTTATGGCAAAAAAGACTGGTTAGCTCCCGCACTGGCGTAAGGTCCAATGTGGCTAGCTGGTTGTATGTGCAGTAAAGTTCAATCAGCCTGGGCACAGGGGTGAGGTCCAAAGTGGTGAGCTGGTTGTCATCACAGGACAGCAGAGTCAGCCCCGACACTGGTGAAAGATCCAAGGTAGTGATTGGATTGTCCTGGCATACGAGCCTGGTCAATCCTGGCACCGGGGTGAGAACCAACTTAGTAAGTCGGTTCCTGAAGCAATGCAGTTCCCTAAGTTCAGGAACCTGGGAGAGATTGAGCGATCCCAAACCGATACGCAGGCATACAAGGATTTGCATTTGATGCAGAACTGGTTGGAAGGAGACAGGCTCTTGTTGCCATTCGTCAACAAAAAACCCCAGCTTCCGGATGAGTAACTCAGGCTCCCAGTCCCCGGGGACAATTGGCAGGCGATTGAAGTCCCAGGCCAGGCTAACAATAGCGCCGTCCTCCAGCGCAAAGTCAATCGGCTCGAAGCTTTGACACTCCATTGGCTCGAGACGGGTCTGAGTAAACGTGTCGAGCAGGGTCTCGGGGGCCATCCTCAGCGCCTCAGCCCAGCGCTGGATCTGGCGGTAGTCTGGACCACGCAGCAGGTAATCCCCAAGCCTGAAACGCGCCTCACCCGGATCGCTACCTTGGATCTGTTTCAATCTTTCCTCGTTTGCTTGCCTAAGGTCCGATGCAGTGCGTGGTGCCGGACCGGCCATATCTGAACCAGAGTGGTGAATCGGGGTGTTTTTCGTATTGATGGCCATCTACGTTCTCCTGGCTGTAGTCGATTGGATAAGAAGAGATGCGAGTCCTTACACTTAGGGAAACGCTGAAGAATGACCCGATTTCTCTCCTATCGCCCTTGGAGAGCGTCATTTTTGACCTAGCAGCCCGTTTTAACCGGTTTTTGGGCTCATTTTGGGCATTCTGAGTGGCTCCTGTGGTCCTCTACCCCCCTTTTGGGCGTAGTAACCCCTCAGGCGGCCAGCAAGGCTTTTTTGACGATGATCAGATTGGCCAAGGCGAAGAGCACCTCATGCTGGGCACCATTCTTTTTGAGCCCCTTGTAGCGCAGTTTGCGATAGTGAAAGCAGTCCTTGAGGATGTGAAAGACGTGATCGACCCGGCTGCGGACTTGTGCCTTGATCCGCTCAATGCGCTGGGTCAGATCTTTTACCTCACCTTCCGGTAAGGCGGCGACCTGGCCGCGCTTGGCGGCGATGTACCACTTCACCTGGCGGTCCTTGAGTTCTTCGCGCTTCTCGGCGCCGGTATAGCCGGCATCGGCAAACACCGCCGCTTCCTCACCGTGCAGCAGGTTGACCGTCGCGGTGATATCCGCCACGTTGGCCGCCGTGGTGGTGGTGCTGTGCACCAACCCGGATTCCTCATCGACGCCGATGTGGGCCTTGGCACCAAAGTAATATTGTTTGCCCTTACGGGTGTGACCCATTTCGGGATCGCGGGCCTTATCCTGATTTTTGGTCGAAGACGGGGCGGCGATAATCGTGGCATCCACCAAGGTGCCCTGGTTCATCAACAGGCCACGCTCACGCAACAGCGCGTTGATCGTGTCAAAGATGGTCTTGGTCAGGCCCTGGGTTTCCAGCAGATGGCGGAACTTGAGCAAGGTGGTGGCATCGGGCACCGCTTCACGCCCCAAATCAAGGTCGAGAAAGCCCCGAAACGCCTGGCTGTCATAGACGGCATCTTCCAGCGCCTCGTCGGCCAGCCCAAACCATTGCTGCAGAAAATACAGGCGCAACATCCGCTCCAAGCCAATCGGCGGCCGCCCCGGACCCTGGCCCGCCGTGGGATAGTAATGCGGACTCAACGCCTCCAGCAGCCGCGCCCAGGGTACCACGGTCTCCATTTCACCCAGAAAGCGGTCCCGGCGCGTCGTCTTGCGCTTGGCGTCATACTCGGCTTGGGCAAAGGAGATCTGCTTAGGCATGGGGCGATTCGCGATCAGGATAGGATGGGCACTATTATATCACATGCAATCTGTAAGGTTGGAATAAATCGGTGTCTCCTTAGGGAAAAATCTTTGTCGGCCGCAATAAGCTGTTAATCAAGAATGCGCCGTTGGCGAAACAGCAAGCAGCCATGCGTCAAGGGGTGGCTGGCGGGCACCGCATCCAGGTCGGCAAAAGCATATCACCCCCCTCTCTGGGCAGGGAGACGTAGAGAGTGCGGATGGGTTCTAAAAGGACGTGTCCGACCAGCCAGTCTGCAATGGCGAAGAGGGGCCCGTACTGCCTTGGCGGAAGGGTGAAGGCGGTTAGTTAGGTATACAGTCGCTAAGGAGGTTGCATGGGCTCACCAGGATTACTTGAGCCAGCTGTTCAGCTATCACGGACATTCGCTGTTCCCCGGTGGTGGTGATGAGGAGCCATGGTAATCAGAAGGGGCGACAAACCTAGTCACGCAAGTACGGGGGCACCCTCCCCCGCCAAGCTGGGCCAAGGAAGACAGGATGTGCCTGGATGGGGAGAGCGCCGTAAAAATGGAGCTGGGAAGATTGCACCCCACCCTTTAAGAGTACCCTCCACCGCCAGAATGATGAGAGCCTGGTCACGATGAAGGGCACTATAAGTAGGGCAACAATAAATGTTGTTGACTCTGTAATCTAGGCGATCTTTTGCCGGGGAAGCCCTACGAGAAGATCATCAAATTCGGCAAGTTCCTGTCGCTCTTTTGCCCGCTGCAGGACCTGTGCTAACTTTGCCAACCTAACGGCACGCTCCACGGCTACTCCAGTGTCGGTTGGCACGTTCGCCGCGCCACGCCAGGGTAAGGGTATAAAAAGATCATCGGCTCGATGCAAAGGATAAAGTCCAAACCGCCCGAAATTTTTCTGCATCCATTCTCGTCCGTCTATATCCTCTGGGTGTAAAACAATTTGGATACGCCGGGCACACCTAACCTGAATACGTAATGATACTGCTTTATCGACCTCGCGAATCTGACCCAAAGAGGCTAATTCGCCCGCGCCCATTAGTTTAGGGTCCTGTATCTCAGTGAGTATAGCCGCGACATGCTGATCTTGGGTGACCTCGGCAAGAACTGCATCAAGTCCTTCGCCCAGAAAGATATCAAGTAACATTTTTCGCATGCCTGAGGCATGCGTCGGGAGGTCAAAACCATGACGTTTCTCCCAGTCCCCCTGGGAGCGAAATAAGCCATAAAGATGACCTGATTGAATATTTTTTAGCCGATCAAAACCGACTACAAATTTCATATAAAAAGATTCGATGATATAGGCCAGGGCCTCGTTCTCCACCCTGGCAACGATCCGCCCAATCTGCTTTGGCGTACACCCCTTTTCGAGTAACTTACGAAGTCGCTCAAGTCGCGGTTCATTGTAGAAAGTCTTACCAGAGCGGGCATTGGCGAAGTGCTGACCAAGGCGGTTTCCCTTGCCTTTACCGACATAAAATATTTCCTGAGTACTTGGATCTCGTAATACATAGACATAATAGGAACCGCAAGCATGTGGTTGATCGTCATCCGAGAAATCTCCTTGTGGTGTAACGGGCAAATCGTAGCCAACCTGATAATCCCAGTTCCCCACTGCACGAAACCGGTCATCATGGTGTCCTGGCACGACATTGGACAGAGATGCCATGCCATAAACCGACTTAATCAGAAGTGCCTCGATAGCGTAGGCCGCATGTGAACTAAGACCGCGTGCCACGACGCGCGGAATGTCGTTAGGTGATACGCCCCGGCGTAATAGCTCTTTGATTTTGTAAATTTTATTAGCTTCTGCTTCAGTATTGACAATCGAATCATTCGCGTTGACCAAAACCCCAGAATTTTCTTCAGCTTTCAGAATATCATCGGGTATTACTCCCAATTTTATATCTTTCTTGTCTTTCTTGTCTTTCTCGTCCGGATCTTCGAGTCCATCGTTGA
>JAGVUH010000634.1 GCA_019136395.1 Gammaproteobacteria bacterium | reverse complement strand
CACCTGGCGCAGAAAACGGTAACCGAATTTCAGCAAGGCCAGGTCATCGGCCTGGACCTCAGCGTAGAAATCCGCCGGCAGGTCGTAGGTGTCCTGGAATTTGTCGCTGAGGACGAAGCGGCGGAAGGTGTCCAGGTCATAGGACGCCATGAAGAAGACGTTAAGGCTGGTCTGGGGCGGACGACCCACGGTCGGCCCGGCGGAGCGCTTCTTGAGGATGAGCTGGTACCACTCGCGATTGTGCTCGTCGTGGAGATCGCAGCCCTGTTCCTCTCGATAGTCGCCAATGGTAATGAGCCGGTCCTCCAGATGGCCCTTGCAGTGATCCTCGCGGACCAGGGAATACTCCTGATGGGTATCCGCTTCACCGGCGATCCGCCGGTTGAGGAGGGCAATGGGGTAGTAACGGCAGACGGTGGGCCGGTCCGGATAGACGCTACAGCCCTTGTCGCCGTCGAGCAGCAGGCAGGCCCCCGCGTCGCTGGTCTTGAGTTTGACCCCCGGGGTGCCGTCGGCGTCCATCTGGAAGGGGACCGTGTGTCGGGCCAGGAATTCAGTGGAGGTCAGGCCCAGGTGGTTTTTCAGGCGCAGGATGTCGTAGGGCGCCAGGGTCACGTCGGCCCGTTTGCAGCAGGCGTTAAAACAGGAGATGCCGGGATAGCAGCGAAAGCTGATCTCGGTCTTCTCGCTCAGCACCTCGGGCAGTACCGGGCTCTGGAAGGGGATTTCGGGTCTTTCGTCACTCATGGGCGTACTCTCAAAAAGAACCGGGCGCCACGAGGCGCCCGGTCAGTTTGCCAGCCGCAAGCCGGCTAGCGAGGGGTGCTGACGCTGAACGTCAGCACCTGGCCGTTACCGCGCGGCGGCTCAGTGGGCCGCGGCCTTGAACAGCTTGGACTTGTCGACCAGATCGACATGGGCGCGCTTGAAGCAGGTCCAGGCCTTGGACTCCTTGTCGTAGATGGAGTTGACGAAGCAGTGCCAGTTCTCCTCATCCACGAAGTTCTTGTCCATCCGATAGTAGAAGCCGGGGTAGCGGCTCTCCTCGCGGAACTGGATGTGCTTCATGTGGGCCTCGGCGGTGAGGATGCGGTGATAGTTCTCCCAGGCCCGCAGCAGCTCGTGGAGGTCCTTGGCGCGCATCTTCATGGCGTCTTCCTTGAGCATCTCCAGCTTCTCTTCCGCCACCTGCAGCATGTGCGCGTTGGTGGTGTAGTATGTGGCGACACCGGCGACATACTCGTCCATGATCTTCTGCAGGCGGAACTGCAGCATCTTGGGCGTGATGTAGTGCGGATTGACGTCGATGGCGGTGGTGTAGTCCTTGTGCTGCAGGAAATTACGCACCGGCTGGTAAATCTCCTCAACCAGGACGGCGGGGTCGGTGTCGAGCTCGACCTGCATGTCCTTGTTGTCCAGGCAGTACTTGACCATCGCCTTGGCAGCCATGCGACCCTCGGCATGGGAGCCGGAGGAGAACTTGTGGCCGGAGGCGCCCACGCCGTCGCCGGCGGTGAACAGACCCTTGACGGTGGTCATGCCGCGATAACCCCAGTTCCAGCCCTGCGGCAGGTGACCGGGAATCTTGTCCTTGTCGGCGTGGAGTTCCTCGGTGGGGGCACCGACGTCCTCGGGACCAGAGGCCCAGATACCGCAGCAGCCGGAGTGCGAGCCGAGGAGGTAGGGCTCGGTGGGCATGAGCTCGGAGTTCTTCTTCTCCGGCTCGACGTTCTCGCCCACCCAGATGCCGCACTGGCCGACGCACATGTCAAGGAAGTCTTCCCAGGCCTCGGCCTCGAGGTGCTTGACCTCGCGGGGGGACAGGGTCTCGCGCAGCTTGGCAAGGGCGGTCACGGTGTCCATGTAGATGGGACCGCGGCCTTCCTTCATCTCCTTGAGCATCAGATGGTTGCGCAGGCAGGAAGCGGGGACGGCAGCCTGGCCGTAGGGCGGGTAGTCGTTGAGCAGTTCCTTGTTCTTCTGCATGTAGACTTCGCCATAGGCGTTGGTGGCCTGGGCCTTGAAGAGCAAGAACCAGGCGCCGACCGGGCCGTAACCGTCCTTGAAGCGGGCGGGCACGAAGCGGTTTTCCATCATGGTCAGCTCGGCGCCGGCCTCGGCGGCCATGGCGTAGGTGGAGCCGGCGTTCCATACCGGATACCAGGCGCGGCCCGTGCCCTCACCCACGGAGCGGGGACGGAAGATGTTAACGCAGCCACCGGCGGCCAACAGGATGGCCTTGGCCTTATAAACAAACAGCTTGTGATCGCGGACGGAGAAACCAACGGCACCGGCGATGCGGTTCTTGTCGTTCTTGTCGTTGACCAGCTTGACGATGAAGACGCGCTCCTGGATGCGGTCGGAGCCCAGGACCTTCTTGGCGGCCTCGGCGACGATCCACTTGTAGGACTCGCCGTTAATCATGATCTGCCACTTGCCGGAGCGGACGGGCTTGCCACCATCCTTCAGGGCGGGCATGCCCTTGGAGCCGTCATGGCGCTCGCCATTCTCGTCGGTCTTCCAGATCGGCAGGCCCCACTCCTCGAAGAGGTGCACGGAGTCGTCGACATGGCGGCCCAGGTCATAGGCCAGGTCGTCGCGGGTGATGCCCATCAGGTCGTTGGAGACCATGCGGGCATAGTCGGCGGGGTCCTGCTCGGAGCCGATGTAGGTGTTGATGGCGGACAGGCCTTGGGCCACGGCGCCGGAGCGGTCCATGGCGGCCTTGTCGACCAGCTTGATCTTGAGGTCCACGCCCGTCTCTTTCTTGGCGGCCTCGGCCCATTGCATGATTTCGTAGCCCGCGCCACAGCAGGCCATGCCACCGCCGATCAGCAGGATGTCGACTTCTTCCTGGACGATTTCCGGATTGCCAAATTCACCAGCCATTTGAATACCTCTCTCGAAATCTTACTTGCGGATCAGTTCGGCGGGATTGCCGGGACGATAGCCCTTGGTCACGCCACCGTCGGCGCTGCCGGTGAAGAAACCGGTCGCGGCGATGTTGCCCAGGGCAGCGGTGGGTTTGCCGCCGTAAGGATCGATGGAGCCTTCCGGGGTAGTACGGATGGGGAACTTGAAGCGCTTCAGGGTGCCATTGCGGAACTTGATGGTCCACATGATAGAGTCGGAGCCGCGCAGGGGCTGGACCGAGCCGCCCAGGGGCACGATGTCGGCGTAGTGACGAGCCTCGATGGCCTGCTGCGGGCAGATCTTGACGCAGGAGTAGCACTCCCAGCACTGCTCGGGTTCCTGGTTGTAAGACTTCATGGCATGGCCGGTCTCGGACCCGTCACGATCGAGCTTCATCAGGTCGTGGGGGCAGATGTACATGCAAGCGGTCTTGTCCTGGCCCTTGCAGCCATCGCACTTATCAGTACGCACAAATGTTGGCATGGTGTTCTTTCTCCTAGCGTTATACTGCAGCGAAGATCGCCGTTGGCGGCGAAGACGGACGATCCGCCCACCGGTTTTGGTTTGAGCGGCATCGATCACGTTCTGCTTGAATCCTCCTCGACTCAGCGCCACATCGGAAATCCTGAATCTTGGCGACAGACTGAAGGTGGATATCAGCTGTCCTTCCGACCCGGTGTGACCCTTGGGCGGCAAAGCTTAGGGAGGGTCAAGGACAGGTGTCAAACCAGTTTTACCCTAGCAGCCATAAGTTGAGCTTATCAGCTATTTACTTATGACCCGATGGCCCGCGGCCATTTGCCTGCCTCGCGGCGGGGCGGGCGGAACAGCCGCCAAGGCCCGGCAGGCAATAACCCGTAGATGTTTTCCGGCCCCTAAACCGTCAACGAGGCGAGCATGACTACTGAAAGGGTTCCCAGTGCCCGCCTGCTGATCGCTACCGGCTGCGCCCATTGCGCAACGGCCATCGAGGGCTTAACCCGCTTGGTCAAAACTGGACTGATCGACCGCCTGGAAATTATCAATCTCCTTGTCGCGACGGGTAAAGCGCCCAAAATGGATAGGCGGGTTCTCCCTCAGATCGAGATTGGCCCCTTTCGCTTCGAGGGGGCCCTTTCCCCGGGTGAACTGGCGGAATGGGCCAAGGCGGCGGCCAGCGGCGGCGGCTGGCCGGCCTACCTCGGCTATCTGCTCGACCAGCGCCGTTTCAACGAGGCCAAGGCCCTGATCGAGACCCATCCCGAGCGCCTGGCCGGACTCCTGGGCCTGCTGGCGGAACCCGACACCCCGCTGGCGACGCGCATAGGTATCGGCGCCCTGATGGAGGACCTGGCTGGCCAGGCCCTGGCCCGCGCGGCCATCCCGACCCTGGAGACCCTGACCCTCTCCGCCCAGCCCCAGACCCGCGCCGACGCCTGCCACTACCTGGGCCTCACCGGTGACCCTGGCGTCATTCCCAGCGTACGCCGCCTGCTGGATGACGACGATGACGAGGTCAGCGAGATCGCCGCCGAGACCCTGGCCCTGCTGGGGGATTGCCGGCCTGGCGACCATCGCGACTGAGGGCTGACATGCGTACCCCGCGCATCTACGTCGACGCCGAACTACCCCCGGGAGGGGTTATCCCCCTTCCCGCCCCGGCGGTCCAGCATCTGGTGCAGGTCCTGCGCCTGCGCCCCGGGGATCATCTGCTCCTATTCAACGGTGATGGCCGGGACTACCCCGCGGAAGTCCTCGGCGCCAATCGCCACCGGGTCGAGGCCCGGCTGGGAGAATCAGGTCCTCCGGAGTTGCCACCGCCCCTCCAGGTCCACCTGGGTATTGGTATCTCCAGGGGCGAGCGCATGGATTACACCCTGCAAAAGGCGGTGGAGCTAGGCGTCGCCGAGGTCACGCCCCTTTTTGCCGGGCGCGCCGTGGTGCGCCTGGAGGGCGACCGCCTCGCCAAGCGCCTGGATCATTGGCGCGGGGTGATGATCGCCGCCTGCGAACAGTGCGGTCGGCGGCGCCTGGCGCGACTCAACCCCGCCCAGCCCCTGGAGTCCTGGCTGGACCTTGGCCATCCCACCCCCCTGCTCCTCGACCCCCGCGCCGACCGTTCACTGGCCGGCCTGCCCCCGCCCGGTCCCGCCCTGACGCTACTGATCGGTCCCGAAGGCGGGTTGGCCCCCGCCGAGCGGGAACGGGCTTATGCCAGCGGTTTCACCGGCGTGCGCCTCGGCCCCCGCATCCTGCGCACCGAGACGGCACCCCTGGCCGCCCTCGCCATCGCCCAGGCCTTGTGGGGAGATCTTGCCTCGTAAAAATCTCGATGAGTGGTAAGAACAGTAAATTAGCGTTTCCAAGTCCTCAAGAAACTTGCCAAGGCCCGCATGGGAGCAGTAATCCGCCAGGATGTTGAATTTAAGATCGTATCTACTTCATCCCTGTTTCTCTGACTATGCGACTCATCATAGGGGCTACAAAACTGGCGGCAACGGTCGAGGGCGGCAATGAAATCAAACATGGTAGGATTGCGATCCATCTGATCGATCAGCAAAGTCTGGGTTCGCTGCAACTGGGTTAGTAAGGATTGCTGGAGACCCAGCAGGCTACGGAATCCCGCCCAGTCGGTATCCGCAAGAAGATCATGCCGTGTCACCATGCGGTAAGCTTCGGCGAATTGCACATTGGCAGGCAAGGTGTAAGTGCGAAAGCGATTCAGGGCCCAAATGTGCTGATCATAGGCCTGAACGGCCAATTGGCTCGTAAAACACTCGATCGCATTCTGTTTGCGTTCGTACAGATCGGTAACATCGAGCAAACGGTTAGGCTGAAGCGGGGCACTGACCTCGTACATGAGGATTGCAACTTCGTGGCGGCAAAGACGTATCGCCTCAGCCACGCACAAAGATAGGTTGCGATGATCAGGATTGATTTCCCACCAGGATGGGGTATAGACCAATGATGCCTTTGTGATTTCGATGCAAGAGTGAATGCGGTCGATAAGCCCCTCATCGAAGGCAATACTTCGATCTGGCAAGCCCCAGAAGATTGGCATACCATACCCGAGGATTTCGGCGGCGCGGAGAGCCTCATATTGACGCGCTTCCACATATTCCTGGCGGTTTTCTGCCCTTCCAAATGCCCCATCTGTCACTATTACAACTGTCACGGCATCACCACATTCCAGATGGCGCATTAATGCCCCTCCGCAGCCCAGCGTCTCATCATCAGGATGAGGCGCAAAGACCAAAACAGGACCTCTGCCCAAGCTGTGTACGGCAGCGTAAGGCACTAGTTGATGCTCAAGAGGCTGACTCATATCTTCAATTTCCACGCTCGAAATGGCTTTACTCTCATGATAATTCAAGGAATCTACAGGCTTCGGTAGTACCGGACAAGCGCTCTACTAACTTAGTCCCAGGATTAAGGTAGGTGTCAAGTCCCGGAAGATTATATGGCCGTTTTTTAAACAACTCGGGTCGTTCACGGTACCAATTTTTCAGGCACTCGATGGGTGACAAATGCTTGAGTGCACGCTGTGGGATATTCTGATTGTAGAGCTTGACATAGCGCGTCAGGGTGTCACGCAAGTGCTCGCCGGACCGGAAGCGGGTGGTGGCCAACACCTCGCTGATGCGGCCGTTGAATCGCTCGATCATGCCATTGGTTTGGGGATGTTTGGGCTTGATGAGGCGGTGCGTGATGTCGTGCCTGGAGCAGACCCGATCGAAGGCATGGCGGCCGGTCGGCGCGCGTGGTCCGGTGGCGCAGAAGCGGTCGGAGAACTCCTTGCCGTTATCGGTGAGCACCGTGGTGATCGTGAACGGCGCGGCTTTGATCAGGCGTTTGAGGAAGGCGCTGGCATGGTCGGCGCTTTTGGTCGGCAGGATCTCGACGTAGACCCAGCGCGAGGCGCGGTCGATGGCGGCGAAGAGGTACTGGCGGCTGTCCTCATCGGGCATCTGAGGCAGGTACTTCACATCGACGTGCACGAAGCCCGGTTCGTAGTCCTTGAACGCCTTGGGCGGGGTGGTCTCGGGCGCTTCGCGCGGCACCAGGTCCGCCAGGCGGGACACCCCGTGGCGGCGCAGGCAGCGGTCCAGGCCCGAGCGGGAGACCTGGTCGTTGATGAACTCATGGGTCACGGCGAGCAGGTCATCGAGCGGCAGCAGCAAGAGCCGCCGCAGCTCCACCACCAGGACCTCCTGGGCCGGCGAGAGGGTGGCATGCAGGGTATGGGGCCGGTGCGAGGCGTCTTCGACCGCCGCGCGCGTGCGCCACTTGCGCACCGTGATCGGGCTGAGGTGGTAGCGTCGTGCAAGAACCTTGGTCGGCTCCGTGGAGGCTTGCAACTCACGACGGATTGCCGGTGTAGTGCGCGCGTTTTTGTGCAGGTTGATGTGCATCGGCAACAAGTACTTCGAATGAACGGTGAGC
>JAGVUH010000572.1 GCA_019136395.1 Gammaproteobacteria bacterium | reverse complement strand
GCCCTTGTCCGCCAGTTGCTCCATGAGCTGGTCGTTGTAGTTGCCGCCGCCGAAGCCCAGGGTGGTGAGGCTGATACCCTTGGCCCGCTGCTGCTCGATGAGCTGGATCAGCGCCTCGTGGTTGACCGTGCCGACGTTGAAGTCGCCGTCGGTGGCGAGGATGACGCGGTTGATGCCCTCCGGCAGGCGCGCCTGCTCGGCGAGGCGATAGGCGGTCTCGATGCCGGCGGACCCATGGGTGGAGCCGCCCGCCCGCAGGTGCTCCAGGGCGCCCAGGATCTTGGCGCGCTGATCCCCGGCGGTGGGCTCCAGCACCACCCCGGCGTTGCCGGCATAGGTCACCAGGCTGACCCGGTCACGGGCCTCCAATTGCCCGGCCAGTAGCTTGAAGGCGGAGATCAGCAGGGGCAGCTTGTTCGGCTGGTCCATGGAGCCGGACACGTCGATGAGGAAGACCAGGTTGGCCGCCGGCCGTTGGGCCGGGGCATAGCCCTGCAGGCCGACCAGCAACAGATGGGTGTGGGGGTTCCAGGGCGTGGGGGCGAGTTCCGTGGTCAGGGCCAACGGCTGGGCGCGGTCGCGGGGCTGGGGATAGGCATAATCGAAGTAGTTGATCAGCTCCTCGGTGCGCACTGCGTCCTTGGGCGGCAGCCGGCCCTGGGTGAGAAACCGGCGGACGTTGGCGTAACTGCCGGTATCCACGTCGATGCTGAAGGTGGAGACGGGCTGTTCCCGGGTCAGCATGACGCCATTCTCGCTGAGCTTGGCGTAGCGCTCGCGGTCCTCGGGGGTCAGGGGGGGCAGCGGGAGCGGGGCGGGCGGCAAGATAGCGCGATCAAGTTCCGCCCGGGAGGGGATCGCCGTCGCCGCTACCAAGCCGACGGCGGCCTGCTTTCCCAGGAGGCTAGAATCCGCCAGGGTGATTTGTTGATTTAATGGTTTGGGGGCGCCAGGCTGCTGCTTGGTCCTGGTATCAGCGGCGGCGACCTCGTCGGTGACTTCCTTGACCGAAGCGGCGGTTGTTTGCCCTGGGGCGCCTGGTTGCACCGCCGTAGTTGGTTGCCCAGCTTGGGTTGTCGGGGGATTGGCCCCGGTAGCCTTGGGGTCCGGTGCCTGGTTGCAGCCCGCAAGCTGGGCGATGGACAGCGCCAGCACCAGCATGAAGAAGAAGGCGAAATTTAGGGAGCGGTACAAGGGTATGGCAAGGGTAAAGGGCAGGATCAACGGGGGCTTTTTCACGATGGCTCTCCTTTGAGTGTTGGGACATCCCTATAAACGCGGCAAGGGGAGCCATGGGGTTAAGGAGAAACAATATTTTTGCAATGAGAGGGCAGCCCCCTCACCCAAACTGCCCCGGATTCACGCTAACAGCGTGACATTTATCGGGCTAGGAGACGGCGCAGCTCAGCAGTAGCCTCCGGCGGGTTCTCGCAGGCGGCAACAAAGGCCTCGAAGGCCTGCCGTGAAAGGATCAAAGCGTCTTCAGCGGCAGTTACTTGGCGAGCCGCTTCGTAGGCATGCTGCTCCATGAAAGCGGAAACCGAGGTGCCGAGCGGATCGGCAACCTTATCGATCAGGGCCATGGCCTCAGGACTGGTGGGCTGGTTGATCCGGACACCTTCAGTGCTGGCGAGGCTGGCAGTGGAAGAGGACATGGTTGCGAGTCTTCGAGGGAATTTTACGGATAGTGGAAAAGATGTGGACGGGTCTTTGCATATCATTCTGACATAGCGTTGCCAATGCGGACTTCCCCGGACTCGCTGATCTTGGAGCATGACAAGAAGAGATTTGCGCACGTGACGCCGATTGTTATCATTTTTGCGCACCAGTGACCGTTTTTTCGCAAACCCTTTTTCGCACCCTCACCCGATGCCCGTCCAGCAACCTGACGTGACGAAAGAGTGGATTGGCGGGGCCTGGCTGGCCAGCACCTATGGCCTGGAGCTGGTCATGCCCCTCAAGGTCGTCAGCCGGATGGGGGGACGGCGCTCGACGACCGTCGCCGCGGGCATCACCACCGAGACCTTCGTCGCGGCCATGCGACCGGCGCCAACCTGGCGGGGGCATCTGACCTTTCACCTCAAGCACGAGGTGCCCCATCTGGAACTGCTCTCCCGCCTGTTCGAGCGGCTTGATGACGGCGAAGTGGCGGACTGGGTCACCGCCGAACCCACCGGCCAATACGCCCGCCGGGCGGGATTCCTCTACGAGTTCCTCACGGGACGGCAACTGGACCTGACCGTCGCCGTCGGCGGCGCCTATGTTGACGCCATCGACAGTCGGAAGGTCGTGGCCGCTTCCCCGGGACGGGAAGTGCCTGACCGGCGCTGGCGGGTGCGCAATAACCTGCCGGGTACCCGCGCCTATTGCCCGCTGGTCCGCAAGACCCCCGAGGTCCTGCGCGCCATGGCCCTGGACGTGCCGGCCCTGCTCCATGACCTGGCCATCGAGTTCGGTGAGGAGACGCTCCTGCGCTCCGCGGTCTGGATGACGCTGCGCGAGAGCAAGTCCAGCTTCACCCTCGAAGGTGAAGGCGATCAAGCCGACCGCATTCAACGCTTCGCAGCCGTGCTGGCGCGCCGGGCCGGCCGGGGGGACTCGCCGCTTGACGAGGCCGCGCTGGCCGATTTGCAGGCCGAAATCCTGGGCCAGCGCACGTCGCTTGCCGCTTTCGGTCTACGTCAGTCACCTGTGTTCGTGGGTGAGGTGGTGCGCTTTCAGCCGGTCGTCCATTACGTGGCACCCCCCGCCGACCAGCTAGCCGCCATGCTGGAGGGCTTGCGCACCTTCCTGGAGAGGACCCAGGGCCAATCGCCCGTCCTGCGGAGCGCCGTGGCCGCCTTCGGCTTTGTCTATCTCCACCCCCTGGCTGACGGCAACGGCCGGCTACACCGTTTCCTGATCAATGACCTGCTGCGTCGGGATGGCGCGCTCCCGGAGCCGATGGTGCTGCCCGTGTCCGCCACCATCACCCGTAGTCCCGCCCAGCGGCGGGCCTATGACGACATCCTCGATGACATTTCCCGCCCCATGATGCGCGCCCTGGCCGGCCGCTATGAATTCACCCCCCAGCCCACCCGCTACCCGGATGGCATCAGCTCCAATTTCGTCTGCCAGGGCGCCGAGGCGGTCCTGCCGGCCTGGCAGCTACCGGATCTCAGCCACCATGTCATCTACCTGGCGCAACTCCTCCAACAAAGCATCCGCGAAGACATGCGGGAAGAATCGCGCTGGCTGCGCAACCACGCCCGGGCCCGCGTCGCGATCAAGGAGATCATCGAGATGCCCGATCATCAGATCGACAGGGTAATCCGCTCCGCGCAGGTCAATCACGGCCAGCTTTCACGCGTCCTGGCCAAGGAGATCCCCGCGCTGGCCACGGAGGGGATCTGGGTGTTGATCCGTGAGGCCATCCAGGACGCCTTTCAGGAGAATTGGCCTGGCGGCTGAAGCCAATGACCTGAAGCATGGCGTTGGCAACACCGCTAACAAGCCCAGGTGGCTGGCTATTTCACCATGCAAAGCGATACCGGTATCATCAATCCGCAAGGGAAAGCACGGCCGAGGCATTTCCGGTTTTCCGCCTGGCCATGGTGGATATGGCCAGGCCGACAATGGATTTGCGCTAACTATCAGACCCGAAAGGGGAATGACCCATGACTGCAACGCTGGCCCCAAGCGGCTCCAAGGCGATAGCTCCCCTTTATGAGCGGGATTTCTTTGCCTGGGCCAACCAACAGGCTTCCTTGCTGCGGGCTGGCCAGTTCGGCGAGGCTGACATCGAACATATCGCCGAGGAGATCGAGAGCATGGGTCGCAGCGAGAAACGGGAGTTGCTGAGCCGCCTGGCGATCCTGCTGATGCATCTGCTCAAGTGGCAGGCGCAGCCGATGCTGAGGGGCAACTCCTGGCAGGCGACCATCAAGGTGCAACGCCGCGAGATCGGCCGGCATCTCGCGGACAACCCCAGCCTCCAGGCCAAGTTGCCGGAAATCCTCGACGCGGCCTACGGCGACGCCATCCTCTTGGCCGCACGGGAAAGTGGTTTGGTCCATCACCACGATCATGGACGAGGGCTTCTGGCCAGAGAGGCAGGTTTAAGACAAGGAACAGGCATGGACCGAATCAAAAAATTCACTCAGGCGAATGCTGTCCTGTGGCTGTCAGCAGACCAACGTGCCATAAATGATCAGTTAAACCGCACCCTGACTGACCTGGGTGCCGGCGCCGAGATCGACCTGCTCCTGGAGCTGGGAGGACAGCGCGGGACCTGGGCCGTCGAGATCAAGCGCGGGCTCTCGGCCAAGCCCCAGCGCGGCTTCTACCAGGCACTCGAAGACGTCCAGCCCGCGAGGGCCTTCGTCGTGCACGCGGGCGAGGACAGCTACCCGATCTCCGAGGACATCGAGGCGATCGGTCTGCGGGAGCTGGCGGGATTGCTGAGCCGCAAGGCGAACGAAGGTGAGTGACCGGCCTTGACCCGAGCGGTTGGGTTTAGAATTCCCTACCTTCCTCACGGCTCATTCCTGGTAGTCTCCGCCTTCGCGCCACTTCCCCTGACCGCCGCTTTGCCACAGCCAACTGACACCACGATGACTCAGCCCACGGACCCATTCTCCTCCTCTGCCCCTTCCGGCAACACGCCCAGCTCCACGGCCGCCAACGCCTTCAAGCCTTGGGCCGGGCGCTTCAACGAGCCGACGGACGCCTTCGTCGAGGCCTTCACCGCCTCGGTGGACTTCGACCGCCGGCTTTATGCCTACGACATCCAGGGCTCCATTGCCCATGCCACCATGCTGGCGCGCCAGGGCATCCTGACCGCAGCGGAACGAGACGCCATCGTCGCCGGGCTGGAGCGGGTCCGGGGGCGGATCGAGGCTGGGGACTTCAACTGGTCCATCCCCCTGGAAGACGTGCACATGAACGTGGAGACCGCCCTGACCGCCGACATCGGTGAGGCGGGCAAGAAACTCCACACTGGGCGCTCGCGCAATGATCAGGTGGCGACGGACGTGCGCCTCTGGCTGCGCGCCGAGATCGATAGCCTCGACCTGGCCATCGCCCGTCTGCAGACCGCCCTGCTGGACCTGGCGGAGCGGGAGGTGGACACCATCCTGCCCGGCTTCACCCACCTCCAGGTCGCCCAGCCGGTGAGCTTCGGCCATCACCTGCTGGCCTGGTTCGAGATGCTGCTCCGCGACCGGGAGCGCCTGGCGGACTGCCGCAAGCGGGTCAACGTCATGCCCCTGGGCGCTGCCGCCCTGGCCGGGACCACCTATCCCATCGACCGCCACCTGACCGCCGAACTGCTGGGCTTCGACCGGCCAGCGGAAAACTCCCTGGACGCCGTCTCCGACCGGGACTTCGCCATCGAATTCACCGCCGCCGCCAGCATCCTCATGATGCACTTGTCACGGTTCTCCGAGGAACTGATCCTCTGGTCCTCGGCCCAATTCGGTTTCGTCGACCTGGCGGACGCCTTCTGCACCGGCTCCTCCATCATGCCGCAGAAGAAAAACCCCGACGTGCCGGAGTTGGTGCGCGGCAAGACCGGGCGCATTTTCGGCCACCTGATGGCCTTGCTGACGCTGATGAAGAGCCAGCCCCTGGCCTATAACAAGGACAACCAGGAGGACAAGGAGCCCCTGTTCGACACCGTCGACAACCTCAAGGGCTGCCTCAAGGTCTTCGCCGACCTGATGGCGCGCCTGACCTGCAACCGGGAGCGCATGCGCGCCGCCGCCCGCCAGGGTTTCGCCACCGCCACCGACCTGGCGGACTATCTGGTGCGGCGCGGGGTGCCCTTCCGCGACGCCCATGAGATCGTCGGCAAGGCGGTGGCCCTGGGGGTGCGGGAGGGGCGTGACCTGTCCGAGCTGAGCTTGGCGGAGTTGCAGAGCTTCTCACCCTTGATCGGCGAGGACGTCTTCGCCTGCCTGACCCTGGAGGGCTCCCTGGCCGCCCGCGATCACATCGGCGGCACGGCGCCCAACCAGGTCCGCGCCGCCCTGGCGCGCGCCCGTCAGCGGATGATCGAGGCTACTGCTGAGTGTGTTGATGCTGCCGCTTAGCTGGCTCAACTTGCCCCAACCTCAGCTCCGTAAACCACGCTGCCCCCAACCATTACCCAGTACGCTCCAGCGCCGTGACTGCCCCCTGGCCATGCTGGATACATCAGAGTCGATCAACTGACCATGCCCGACAGCCTCGACGATCTCAACCGCCGCCTGCTGACCTTCGCCCGGGAGCGTGACTGGGAGCAGTTCCACTCGCCCAAGAACCTGAGCATGGCCCTGGCCGGGGAGTGCGGCGAGCTGCTGGAGCACTTCCAATGGCTAAGCGAGGCCCAGAGCGCCCGCCTGGAGGCGGACAAGAAGGCCGCCGTCGGCCAGGAGCTGGCCGACATCCTCATCTATCTCATCCGCCTGGCCGAACGCCTGGACATCGACCTGATCGGCGCCGCCGAGGCCAAGATCGCCCGCAACGAACAACGCTATCCGGCACAGCGGGTGCGGGGCGATGCCCGCCGGGCGGAGGAGTATGGCGACCTCGACCACTCCATCCCTTCAAAAAGCATCGTGGCAGCGGCGCCAGAGTAATCGAGAGTAGACGTGATGATCAGGTTTGAAATGGCACAGCGCGGATACACGTCGTCTTATGAGACCAAGGAGAGAGTAGGGGATCCGGGAAGACTGAGAATTGATTTGGTTATCTCTCTACAGGCCCGGTAATGACCGCAGCAGACGCACTGAACCTTGGCAGTAGCTTCCCCAAGTGGATCAGCAACCGATCGGTCTGCCTCCCGCCCTCTTCCCGTTGTCTAAGGCATTTAGCTGCCGCATTATTCATAGCCATCACCATGACCCTGGTCCCGGCCGGGAAGGTGACCGCCGCGGAGCCCCCCGGGTCCGGTAGCCTGCCCGTCCCGGTCCCCCGCACCCGCATCGCCGCCCTGGGGCGGGTGGAGCCCATCTCCGAGGAGATCCGCATCGCCGCGGCCATGACCGGGCGGCTGGCAGATGTCCACCTGGAGGCGGGGGACCCGGTCAAGGCGGGCGAGGTGGTGGCGACCCTGGAGAACGCCGACCATCTGGCGCGGGTCAAGGCGGCGGAGGCCAATCTGGCCATCGCCCGGGCGGCCCTGCAACGACTGCTCAACGGTGCCCTGCCCGCGGAGCGGGCCGAGGCCGCCGCGGCGGTGCGCGAGGCCGAGGCCCTGCTCCTCCGGGCGCAGCAGGAACTGGCTCGCCAGGAGGGCCTGGCGGCCAAAAAGCTCGGCAGCCGCCAGGACCTGGACCTGGCCGCCACCGAGATGGCGGCGGCCCGCGCCCGCCTCACCCGCGCGCGGGAGCGCCTGGCGGTGGTGGATGCCCCGGCCCGGGAGGACGAGCGCGC
>JAGVUH010000009.1 GCA_019136395.1 Gammaproteobacteria bacterium | reverse complement strand
GATTAGGGCCGGGCGCGGAGCCCGCGGTCACGCGGACCGTCTCCTCCCGGGTCAATGGGGCGGATGGTCCCGGCGATAGCGGCTGACGGCGGCGGCGATGACCGCCAGCAGTTCCCCCGGGATCTCGGCGTTCACCCCCGCCCCGGATCGGCCCGGGCCCGGTCCCGCCCCGGTGGTGGAGGCGGGTGCCGGCGGCGGTTCGGGGGCCCAGCGCTGGATGGCCTGGGACAGGAGGCGCAGGATCCCCACCAGCAGGAGCAGGAAGACGTAAACGATGCCCATGCCGATCAGCATCAGGCGGACACCCTCCAGCAGCATTGCGGATACAGGCATGGGGCTAAAGCCTATTGGTTCGTGCTGGCTGACCCCGGAGGGGCGAAGTCCGGGGGCCGGGACCGATCATGTCTCCATGCACCAACGCCATCCCTAGCGCTGGCCGCGGGGCCTCGGCGCTGGTGAAGAAAGGGTATTTTTCACCGCCGGCGGCTTGCCATCTCTTTGTTGGTAAGGATCTGCCGATTCCGTGTGAGAGGTTTTTTCACCGCATCTCAGGCATCGAAGGGATGGCGCTTGACGATGGTCTGGGCGCGATCCGGGCCGGTGGAGACGATGTCGATGGGCAGACCGGAGAGCTCCTCGATCTTGGCCAGATAGCGTTGGGCGTTGACCGGCAGTTCCCCGTAGGCAGTCACCCCCACCGTGGACTCGGACCAGCCCGGCAGCTCGATATAGCGCGGGGTGCAGCGCGCCAGTTCGTCGGCGCTGAGGGGCGGTGCCGTCAGCTCCCGGCCGTCCAACTCATAGGCGGTGCAGATCCTGAGAGTTTCCAGGCCATCGAGCACGTCCAGCTTGGTGATGCAGATGCCGGTGATGCTGTTGATGTCGAAGGAGCGGTTGAGGGTGACCAGGTCCAGCCAGCCACAGCGGCGCTTGCGGCCGGTGGTGGCGCCAAACTCGTGGCCCTTGGCGCTGAGGTGATCGCCGACGGCGTCGAAGAGCTCGGTGGGAAAGGGGCCGCCACCGACGCGGGTGGTGTAGGCCTTGACGATCCCCAGGAAATAGTCGAGGTGGCGCGGTCCCATGCCGCTGCCGCTCGCCGCCCCGCCGCCGGTGGTGGTGGAGGAGGTGACGAAGGGATAGGTGCCGTGATCGATGTCGAGCAGGGCCCCCTGGGCGCCCTCGAAGAGGACATCGGCGCCGGCGCGGCGCAGGGCATGCAGTTCGCCAGCAACGTCGGTGACCAGGGGCCGGATGCGCTCCACCTGGGCCAGGAGTTGCTCCAGAACCTGCTGATAGTTCAGGGTCTCGGCCTTGAAGTAATGCTCCAGGGCGAAGTTGTGATAGACCATGATGCCCCGCAGCTTGTCCGCCAGTCCGTCGGCGTCCAGGGCATCGCCCAGGCGCAGGCCGCGTCGGGAGACCTTGTCCTCGTAGGCCGGGCCGATGCCGCGACCGGTGGTGCCGATGGCCTTGCTACCCCGGGCCTTCTCCCGGGCGTGATCCAGGGCGACGTGATAGGGCAGGATGAGGGCGCAGGCGGCGCTGACGGCCAGGCGCTCGCTCACTGGCACGCCCTTGGCCTCCAGACGGTCAATCTCTTTCAGCAGGGCCTCGGGGGAGAGGACGACGCCGTTGCCGATCAGGCATTTGACGCCCGCGCGCAGGATGCCAGAGGGGATGAGATGCAGAATGGTCTGCTCGCCATCGACCACCAAGGTATGACCGGCGTTGTGACCGCCCTGGAAACGCACCACGGCGGCGGCGCGATCCGTCAGCAGATCCACCACCTTGCCCTTGCCCTCGTCACCCCACTGGGTGCCGATCACCACGACATTCTTACCCATAGCTCACATCGCTCGTTGTTGTTGAGTGCCGCGCCGTGCGTGACGGTCCCGGCTCAGGCCAGGCGCCGCTGCCAGCGCCCCCCCTCGAAAACCAAGTGCTCGGCGCAGCCGGCCTCCCGGGCGCCCCCCGGCTGGCCGGGGAGTTCGCCGACCACCCGCAGGCCGGCCGCGCGCAGCCGCTCGACCTCGGCCACCAGGGCCGGGTCCGGCGACCAGGGGGCGAAGACCCCCGCGGGCGGCTGGTAACGGTCCGCCAGATCCCGGGCCTGGCCCTGGCGCAGCAGGCCCTTGAGGTCGCTGCTGAAGCCCACGGCGGGACGGGCGCGACCGAAGACCTTGCCGATGTCGTCATAGCGCCCGCCGCGGGCGATCTCCTGGCCCCAGCCCGGGACGAAGGCGGCGAAGACCACGCCGGTCTTGTAGTGATAGCCTCGCAGTTCGGCCAGGTCGAAGTGGACCGGGACCGTCGGTAGCCAGGTGTTGAGGCCGTCCCGCAACCGGGCGAGGTGATCCAGGGCCTCATGAACCTCAGCGTCGGCCGGGGCCAAGACCCGGGCGGCCCGCTCCAGGGCGTCGTCGCCATTCAGCTCCGCCAGGGCCAGCAGCATGTCCGCCACCGGGCCGCGCAGACCCCAGGCGCCGATCAGCTCCGCCACCTCGGGGATGGCCTTGCGCTGCAGGGCCTCGAACAGGGTCTGTTCCCGGTCAGGCGTCAGAGCGGCCTGGCGGGCCAGACCACGGTAAATGCCGACGTGCCCCAGGTCCAGGTAGGCATTGCCGATGCCGGCCCGCTCCAGGGTCAGGAGCACCAGGCGCAGGATCTCGAGTTCGCTGGCGACGCCGGAGTGGCCGTAGATCTCCGCGCCAACCTGGAGGGGACTGCGGGTCCCGGCGAAGCCATCAGAGCGGGTGTGGAGGACGGTGCCCAGGTAACAGAGCCGGGTCGGCCCCTCGCGGCGCAACTGATGGGCATCCATACGCGCCACCTGGGGCGTCATGTCGGCGCGAATGCCCAGCAACCGGCCGCTCTCCTGGTCGGTCAGCTTGAAGGTCTGGAGGTCCAGGTCATGGCCGGTGCCGGTGAGCAGCGACTCCAGGTAGTCGATGAAGGGCGGCATCACCAGGTCGTAGCCCCAGGACTGGTACAGATCGAGCAGGTCGCGGCGCAACCCCTCGATGATCCGGGCCTGGGACGGCAGGGCCTCCTCGATACCGGCCGGCAACAGCCAGCGCTCCTCTAACATCCGCGCCTCGATCAGTCCGGCTCAGTTAACCAGGTACAGCAGGCACACGCCCGCCAGCATGCTGATGAGGCCCGCCACGCGCAGGGAACCATCGTCCTGTTCGGCCATGGTCCGCCACACGCGCCTGATCCCCGCCGGATTGAGAAAGGGCCAGATGCCCTCGATGACGAAGACCAGCGCCAGCGCTACCCATAGGTCGTGCCACATAGCTAAGGACTCGCGCGGGCCGCAGTCAGCCCGCTCGGCAAAGGGTGCGATGATTACAGAAGGATGCCCTCCTGTCCATGCTCAGGACAGGGTGCGAGATGGCGGTCGGGATGGGGCTCAGCAGAGGGCTTGCCAATCGGCCTGGACCAGGTTGCGGTCCTCACTGTCGAACACCAGGCCGAGCTCGAACAGGCCCCGGCCGGGCAGGCCGCGGTATTTGGCGCTGTAGTCCCGGGCGCGGATCTGCGCCAGGGCCGGGTTGGTGGCGGGGGGGGACGACGAGCCAGGGGGGGTGGTTGGTGCCCCGGTCCTGGTCCCGCTCTCGCCTTCTTGCAGGGTTTGCCCCCGCGCCCCACTCGCGGACCAACCGGGGCTAGTCCGCTGCCGCACCTTGATCTCAATGATGTAGATGTAGTCGGCGAGCTTGACGGTCAGGTCCACCTGGCCGTGGTTGCTGACATCCTCGGGGATGATCTCGGCGTTGAGGCTGGCGAAGAAGGCGTAGAGGACGCTGGCGTAATAGCCCTCGGCCTCGGGCAGGTCGTTGTTCCGGAAATTTTGCCAGGGGATGCCGGCGAAGAGGCGGCGGATGGCGGCGATCAGGGCCGGGACGTCGCCCTCGCTCAGGCAGGCATAGAGGGTGCCCTGCCAGGCATCTCGGCGGCTAGGCAGGGTGCCGATCCAGCCATCCAAGAGGTGATCGGCCAGGGCCATCTTCACTTCCTGGTTGGGGAGCCGCAGCCGGTAGAGGAGCCGCGACCGCTGCCAGCGGGTGCTCTCGATGGTCAGGTAACCGGCCTGGAACAGCAGGGTGATTGGGTCGATGCGCTCGATGTCAAAGGAGTCGAGAATCTCTTCACTGGCCTCCACTCCCTCCAGGTCGGGCAGGAAGGTCCGTCGCTGCTGGAGCAGCTTGATCAGGAAGCTGGGGCTACCAGTCTCGAACCAGTAGTTGCGGTATTGCTGGTCCTTGTCGATGAAGAGGAGGATGTCGAAGGGGTTGTAGACCGGCTCGCCGAGAAAGCCATAGCCGTTGTACCAGCGTTTCAACTGGTCCCAATCGACTCCAGCCAGGTGGGCGCCAAAGGTGGTCTCCAGGTCGGTCTGGGTGTAGCCGCAGACGGTGGCGAAGCGGGGATCGAGGGTCAGGTCATTGAGCTGATTGAGGCCGGAAAAGAGGCTGACCTTGCTGAACTTGGTCACCCCGGTCATGAAGACGAACTGGAGATGGGCGTCCTGGGCCTTCATGGCGGAGTAAAGGTTCTTAAGCCCCTCCCGCAATTCGGCGGCCCGTGCCGGCTGATCGATGTTGTCCAGGATGGGCTTGTCGTACTCGTCCACTAGGACGACGACGCGTTCGCCGCTGGCCTCGTGGGCACGAATGATAAGTTCCGCGAAACAGCCGGCAATGCTTTTGGCCGCGCAGGTCAGGCCCAGGCGCCGCTCATTGAGGGCCAGCAGTTCTCGGATGGCCTGATCGAGTTCCGCCCGGCTCTGAACCACCCCGCCGGCGAAGTCGAGCCGGATCACCGGGTGATGGCGGGTCCAGTCCCAGTGGTCGTGAATGGCCAGGCCCCGGAACAGTTCCTCACTGCCCTCGAACAACTCCTTGAGGGTATCCAGGAACAGGCTCTTACCGAAGCGCCGCGGGCGTGACAAGAAGTAATACTTACCCGCCTCGGCCATGGCGAGGGCATGGCTGGTTTTGTCGACATAGGTGTAGCCCTCCGTGATGATCGCGGGGACATGGGCCTGCTCGGGTTATGGGCTGATGGGGCATCAAGGCGCCCTCGACTTCAGTCTAATAGGCCCCCTGCTTTGGCGCCACGGCTGACGGGCCAGGCCATTCGCCCATCGCGGGGTTGGACCGAATCCAACCCATCGCGGTGAACTAACCCCCCAACCGATGACTTAGCAGCGACCGGCCGTCCCAGAGCCATACCAAACCCAAATATATCGTCAGGCACAGAACTCCGGCCGCCAGGGGCGGGACCCCCAACCAGCCAAAGAGGCCCAGACCCAGGCCGATGTAGCCGAAGATGCGCTGGAGGTCGTAGGGCACCGGATAGTAGCGCCGCCCCATGGCCCAGGAGAGGGACACCATGAAGGAATAGCACAGCAGATGGGCCCAAGCCGCCCCGGCAAAGCCATACCGGGGCACCAGCAGGTACAGGGCGGTGGCGGTGATCAGGGCCCCAACCAGGGCCACCCAGGCCCCCAGGCCGGTGCGATCGATGAGCTTGTACCAGATGGAGAGATTGATATAGATACCCAGCAGCAAATTGGCCAGCAGCAGGATGGGCACCACCCAAAGCCCCTCTCGGTAGTCGGCGCCGATCAGGTACTGAAAGAGGTCCAGGAACAGGCTCACCAGCAGGAAGATGAAGACGCAGAAGATCACGAACCAGGTCATCACCTGGGCGTACATGCGCCGGGAACCCTCCTGGCGGGCATAGGCGAAGAAGAAGGGCTCGCCGGCATACCGGAAGGCCTGGATGAACAGGCTCATGAGGATGGACAGCTTGTAGACGGCCCCGTAGATGCCGAGTTGGGCCATGTTGGTGGCCGGGTCGTAAGGCAGCAGGAACTTCAGTGCCGCCCGGTCGAGCATGTCGTTGACGATGCCCGCGAAACCGATGGCCACCATGGGCAGGGAGTAGCCGAGCAGGCGCCATGCCAGGCCCCGGTCGAAGCCGGCCGTCACCCCGCGTAGTTCCGGGCTCAGCAACACCAGCTTCAGGGCGCTGGCCGCCAGGTTGGCGAGAAAGACATAACCCACGCCGATGGCCGGGTCCCAGAGACCGCCGAGCCAGGAGGTCGGGTCGCGCTCGAAGGCCTGGCGGCAGAGAATGATGAAAAAGAGGTTGAGGGCGATGTTGACCCCGATCTCCGTCAGCTTGATCAGGGCGAAGCGCAGCGCCTTCTGTTCCGCCCGCAGCCGGGCGAAGGCAATGGCCCCCACCGAGTCCAGGGCCAGGATGGCGGCGACCCAGGCGATGTACTCCGGATGAGCGGCGTGGCGCAGGACGGCGGCGATGGGTTCCCGGTAGGTCCAGGCCAGGAGGAAAAAGCCCAGGTTGGCCAGGATCAGGAAGCGCAGGACGGTGGCGAAGACCAGCAGGGGCGAACGCCCGCCCTCCTCCCGGAAGCGGAAATAGCCCGTCTCCAGACCAAAGGCCAGCAGCACCGCCAGGAAACCCATGTAGGCGTAGAACTCCACCACCACCCCATAGTCCGCCGGCAGGAAGCTATAGGTGTAGAGCGGGACCAGCAGGTAGTTGAGAAAGCGCCCCAGGACGCTGCTGACGCCATAGATGGCGGTCTGGGAGGCCAGGCGTTTGAGGGGATTCAAGGTCGTGGGGTGTGCGGCGCGGGGTGACGGGATTCAGGAAGGGTTACGCAGAGTATATCCGTAGCACTTGATTTTTGATCGCGCCCGCGAGGCTCGGGGCATCCGGCGGGGTGTCGACCGCAGGAAGGCGCCCTTCGATGTGTCGGGACCCATACCCTGTACCTGGACCCATTCAGTTTGTCCCCCGCCAGAGGCTACCCGCTCCATCACAGGCCCACACTGCTTGGCGATGGCAATCGCGGCGCACGGCGTTAGAGGCCGGGTCCTGCTGGCAGTCACGCATAATCCAGCCATCCAGGGGCCGAAACAGGGATAATAATCCTCTTAACCCCAGGATGAGCCTATGACCACCACCCCCGAAATCTTTCGCGACCGCGCCATGGCCCAGGGCCTGTCCCGCGAGGAACTGGATGCCGACCCCCTGCGCCAGTTCCAGACCTGGTTCGAGGCCGCCATCGCCACCGGTATCCCCGAACCCAACGGCATGAGCCTGGCGACGGTGGACGAGAACGGCCAGCCCTGGCTGCGCACCGTGTTGCTCAAGCTCTACGACCAACGCGGCTTCGTCTTCTTCACCAACTACGAGAGTCGCAAGTCGCGGCAGATCGGAGGCAACCCCCAGGTCGCCCTGCTCTTCCCCTGGGTGGCCCTGGCGCGCCAGGTGAAGATCAACGGCCGCGCCGAGCGCATCCCGACCCGGGAGTCCCTGGCATATTTCCTTACCCGCCCCCGCGGCAGCCAGATCGGCGCCTGGGCCTCGCCCCAGAGCCAGGTGATCCAGTCCCGTTCCCTGCTGGACGAAAAGGTGGAACAGGTGAAGCGCAAGTTCGCCCAGGGCGAGATCCCCCTGCCGGATTTCTGGGGCGGCTATCGCGTCATCCCCCACCGCATCGAGTTCTGGCAGGGCCGTGACAGCCGCCTCCACGACCGCTTCGCCTACAGCCGGGAGGCGGACGGGGGTTGGTCCATCGCCCGTCTGGCACCCTGAGATCGGTATCCAGGGTCCGCTCACCATGCTTGAAGTCACCGACCTGGCCTGCCGGCGGGGCGATCGCCAGCTCTTTTCCGGGCTCTCCTTTAGCCTGGAGGCCGGTACCCTGCTCCATGTGCGTGGACACAATGGCAGTGGCAAGACCACCCTCCTGCGCACCCTCTGCGGCCTGCTGACCCCCGACGCCGGCGACATCTACTGGAATGGCGAGCAGGTCCGCCGCCTGGGCGAGGACTTTCACCGCGACACCCTGTACTTTGGCCATCTCAACGGCATCAAGAGCGACCTGACCGCGATCGAGAATCTGCGCGTGGCCGCCATCCTCGACGGTGACCAGGTGTCCGCGGACGACATCCTCGATGCCCTGGAGGAGATGGGGCTCGCCGGCTTCGAGGACCTGCCGACCAAGGTCCTGTCCCAGGGCCAGAAAAAGCGCGTCGCCCTGGCGCGCCTGCTCCTCAGCCGGGCCCCGCTGTGGATCCTCGACGAACCCTTCACCGCCCTGGACGTGGATGCCGTGGACCGGCTGCAACTACTGATCGCCGAGCATGTGGCCAAGGACGGGCTGGTGATCCTCACCACCCACCAGGAGGTGCCCCTGACTTCGGGCCAGATCCGGCGCCTGCACCTCGGCGTCACGCCGGACGCGGACCCCGTCAACGCGGGGCTGGCCGTCGCCGTGGGAGGGCAGCACTGATGTGGCGGGTCTTTCGCTGTATCCTCGGCCGCGACCTGCGCCTGGCCATGCGCCGGCGCACCGAGGTCCTCACCACCCTCTTCTTCTTCGTCATCGTCATCAGCCTCTTCCCCTTAGGGGTGGGCACGGAAAAGCAGATCCTGCGCATCCTCGGGCCCGGGGTGGTCTGGGTGGCGGCCCTGCTGGCCTCCATGCTCGCCCTGGAGCGACTCTTCGCCGCCGATCACGAGGACGGCACCCTGGAGCAGATGCTCATGACCCCGCAGCCCCTGTCCCTGGTGGTGCTGGCCAAGGTGAGCGCCCACTGGCTGCTGACCGGCCTGCCCCTGGTGGCCATGGCGCCCCTCATGGGCATGCAATACCACCTTCCGGATACCGCCCTGGTCACCATGGTCCTGGCCCTGCTGCTGGGGACCCCGGTCCTGAGCCTGATCGGCGCCATTGGCGCGGCCCTGACCCTGGGGTTGCGGGGCGGGGGCATCCTGCTGTCGCTGCTCATCCTGCCGCTCTACATCCCGGTCCTGGTCTATGGCTCCCGGGCGGTGACGGTAAGCGCCCTCGACTTTGCCGAGACCCTGCCCTATTTCTCCCTCCTCGGCGCCTTCCTGCTGCTGGCCCTGGTGCTCTCGCCCCTGGCGGCGGCGGCGGCGTTGCGCATCGCCACGGAGTAGCGGCCCGGAGGCGTGATCTTTCCCGGCCCCGCTCATCCCGGATGCCCGTGGTTTTTCCGGCATCGCCCCCACCCTCTCATGTCATTCGGCCCCGGGGCCATGCCGTGATAACCTTGCATATCCCTCAGAGATTGGTCCTTGCCGCCTCATCGTGCCATGAAGCTCTTCCGCTACTCCTCGCCGGCCACCTTTTACCCCCTGGCGGGAAAACTCATCCCCCTCTTCTGGGTGCTGACGGGCCTGGCCCTGGTCATCGGTCTCTACTGGGGCTTTTTCGAGACCCCGGACCGGCTGGGGGGCACCAATCCCCAGAAGGAGTACTACCGCATCATCTTCATCCATGTCCCGGCGGCCTGGATGTCCATGTGGCTGTACCTGATGCTGGCGGTCTGGTCGGCCATCGGGCTGGTGTTCAACACCCGCCTGTCCTTCATGATGGCCCAGGCCACGGCGCCGACGGGGGCCCTCTTTACCTTCGTCGCCCTTTACACCGGTTCCTTTTGGGGCCATCCCAGTTGGGGCACCTGGTGGGACTGGGACCCGCGCCTGACCTCGGAGCTGATCCTGTTCTTCCTTTACGTCGGCTACATCGCCCTGCACTCCGCCATCGACGACCCGCGGCGGGGGGACAAGGCCAGCGCCCTGCTGGCCATCGTCGGCCTGGTGATGCTGCCGCTGATCTTCTGGTCCATCAACTGTCCGGACCCTAACCAGTGCGCGGCCCTGCATCAGCGCTCCGGCCTGTCGCAGATGGAGGGCAACATCCTCTTCGCCATGCTGACCATGACCTTCGGCCTGTGGATGTACTCCTTCGCCGCCACCCTGACCCGGCTGCGCAGCCTGATCCTGGAGCGGGAAGGGGATAGCGCCTGGGCCCGCGAACTCCTGGAGCGTGAGCGATGAGCGAGTTTTTTTCCCAGGGCGGCTACGGCGCCTACGTGTGGGGCGCCTATGGCCTGACCCTGATCCTGTTGTTGGGCGAGATCTGGCAGTTGCGGCGCCAACGGCGAACCATTTTCGCCCGCCTCAGTCGAATGATCCGTTTGCGCACCCGGAGAGAGCCAGGAGACCCCGCATGAAAGCCCGTGAAAAACGTTTGGTATTCGTCGCCGTCGGCATCATGGGCGTGGGCGTCGCCGCCTGGCTCGCCGTCGGCGCCCTGCGTAGCAACATCTCTTACTACTTCAGCCCGACGCAAGTCATGGCGAACGAGGCCCCGGCGCATGCCGTTTACCGCCTGGGCGGTCTGGTGGTCAAGAACAGCCTGGCCCGCCAGCCCGATGGCCTGACGGTGGTCTTCGACGTCACCGACAATGCCCAGACGGTCAAGGTCAGCTACACCGGCATCCTCCCCGACCTCTTCGGTGAGGGCCAGGGCGTGGTCACCAAGGGCCGCATGGGACCCGGCGGCGTCTTCGTCGCCGAGGAGGTCCTGGCCAAGCACGACGAGTCCTACATGCCGCCGGAGGTCGCCGATAGCCTCCAGACGGCCCATGCCCAGGGCGTGACGGCGATGGCCCAGGCCGCGGCGACACCGGCCGAGTCCGGTGCCACCCCGCCGGTTGCCCCACCACCAGCCGGCCAGGCGGATCAGTCGGCCGCCCCGCCCGCTAACACCGCACCGGCAGCCCCGGCCGTCCAGCCCAGCCAGGTCGTTCCGGGAGGCCGGGCATGATTCCGGAACTTGGTCACTTCGCCCTCATCCTGGCCCTGGGCCTGGCCCTGATCCAGGCCACCCTGCCCCTGGCGGGCTCCTACACGGGTAACCGCGCCTGGATGCACACCGCCCGGCCCCTGGCCTGGGGCCAGTTTATCTTCGCCGCCATCGCCTTCGCCCTGCTGTTGCTGGCCTTCCTGACCGACGACTTCTCCGTCGTCTATGTCGCCAGCAACTCCAACACCCTGATGCCGACCCTCTACAAAGTCTCGGCAGTCTGGGGCGCCCACGAGGGGTCCCTGCTGCTCTGGGCCGCCTTCCTGGCGGCCTGGGGCGCCGCGGTGGCGAGCCTGAGCCGTAACCTGCCCCTGCCGATCGTGGCGCGGGTCCTGGCGGTGATGGGCATGGTCGGCATCGGCTTCCTGCTTTTCATGCTGCTGACCTCCAATCCCTTCGAGCGCATCTTCCCGCCGCCCCTGGAGGGGCGTGATCTCAACCCGCTGCTGCAGGACCCGGGCCTGGCCATCCACCCGCCTCTGCTCTACATGGGCTATGTCGGCTTTTCCGTCGCCTTCGCCTTCGCCATCGCCGCCCTGCTGGGGGGCAAGCTGGACGCCGCCTGGGCGCGCTGGTCGCGGCCCTGGACCACCACCGCCTGGATATTCCTCACCCTGGGCATCGCCCTGGGGAGCTGGTGGGCCTACTACGAGCTGGGCTGGGGCGGCTGGTGGTTCTGGGACCCGGTGGAGAACGCCTCCCTCATGCCCTGGCTGGCGGGCACCGCCCTGATGCACTCCCTGGCGGTGACGGAAAAGCGGGGGGCCTTCAAGAGCTGGACCGTGCTCCTGGCGATCACCGCCTTCTCCCTGAGCCTGCTGGGCACCTTCCTGGTGCGCTCCGGGGTCCTGACCTCGGTCCACGCCTTCGCCACCGACCCCGCCCGGGGCACCTTCATCCTCATCTTCCTGTGTGTCGTCATCGGTGGTTCCCTGGCCCTCTATGCCTGGCGGGCGCCAGCGGTATCCGGGGGTGGGCGCTTCGAGTTGCTGTCCCGGGAAAGCTTCCTCCTCGCCAACAACCTGCTGCTGACCCTGCTCACCGCCCTGATCCTCCTCGGCACCCTGGCCCCCCTCATCTACGAGGCCATGGCCTGGGGCAAGATATCCGTCGGCTTCCCCTGGTTCAACACCATGTTCGTCGCCGTCACCCCCTTCCTCGCCTTCCTCATGGGGATCGGCCCCCTGACACGCTGGAAGCAGGACGAGCCGCTGCGCCTGGCGCGGGAACTCCGGCTCCCCTTCATCCTCACCGGCGTCGCCTCCCTGCTGACGGTCATCCTCATGCCCCTCATCACCCTGGAGTGGTACCTGGTGCCCCTGGGGATCGGGCTGGCGGTCTGGCTGCTGACCTCCCATCTCCAGGCCATCCGCGAGCGTCTCCGGCACAAGACCCGCCCCGGGGCCATCCTCACCGACCTGGCCAGCAACGGCCGCAGTTTCTACGGCATGATCCTGGCCCATCTGGGGGTGGCCATGTTCGTGGTCGGCGTCACCATGGTCGCCAACTATGGTCAGGAGAAGGACGTGCGCATGGCCCCGGGGGACGTGCAGGAGGTGGCGGGCTATCGCTTCCTGTTCCATGGCGTCCGCAACGAGCGGGGACCCAACTACATGGCGGCCAGGGGGCACTTCCAGATCTTTGCCGGTGAGAAGCCCATCGCCGATCTCTGGCCGGAGAAACGCAGCTACTTCGCCTCCCAGAAGCCCATGACCGAGGCCTCCATCGACTGGGGCTTCACCCGCGACCTCTATGTGTCCCTGGGCGAACCCCTGGAGGGCGGTGACTGGGCCCTGCGCCTGTATTACAAACCCTACGTGCGCTGGATCTGGCTCGGGGCCCTGCTCATGGCCCTGGGGGGCCTGCTGGCCATCACCGATCGCCGCTACCGTCTCGCCCGGGGCCTGGCCCGCAACCAGTCCGGCGCCGCCCCGGGCGCCACCGCCCCCGCCAGGAGCTGACCCATGGGCAAGACCTTGAAGTTTCTCATCCC
>JAGVUH010000050.1 GCA_019136395.1 Gammaproteobacteria bacterium | reverse complement strand
GTGGATCGCTGACGGCTGGCAAGGAGCTCCCGAGGAGCTGCCGATTGCCCTCCCGCCCGTGGAGCCCTTCGCGGATGACCTGTTGCCCGTGGCCCTGCGCCCCTGGATCTCCGACATTGCGCAGCGTATGCAGTGCCCCCCGGACTATCCCGCGGTGGCGGCCATGATCGCCCTGGCCAGCGTGGTCGGGCGGCAGATTGCCATCCGCCCCAAGGCCCGGGACGACTGGACCGTGGTCCCCAACCTGTGGGGCGCGGTCATCGGCCGCCCGGCCTTGCTGAAGACGCCAGCCATTGCCGAGCCCTTGCGCATGATCGCCGCCCTGGAGGTCCTGGCTCGTCAAGACCATGACCAGGCGGCCAAGGACTTCGAGGCCGACACCCTGGTACGGGAAGCCCTGACCAAGGACGCCAAGGCCCGGATTGCCCGGGCGGTCAAGGAGGAGAACCTCGGTCTCGCGCAAGCCATCGCCGTAGAGAGTCTCGACAGCCCCGAGGCCCCAGCGCGGCGGCGGTATCTCACCCAGGACTCGACGGTGGAGAAGTTGGGCGAGCTGTTGCGCGACAACCCCCGCGGCATCCTGATCTTTCGGGATGAGCTGGTCGGCTTCCTCAAGGTCCTGGATCAGGAAGGGCGGGAAGGAAGTCGCGCCTTTTTCCTGGAGGCATGGAATGGGACCGGCGCTTTCACCTTCGACCGTATCGGCCGGGGGACGGTGGAAATCCCGGCCGCCTGTGTCTCCATCATCGGCGCCATTCAGCCCGGACCCCTGCGGGACTACCTGAGCGCCGCCGTGGCGGGTGGCGCCGGGGACGATGGCCTGGTGCAACGGTTTCAGTTGGCCGTCTGGCCCGACCCGAGCCGGGAGTGGGTCAACGTGGACCAGTGGCCCGACACGGCCGCCAGGCAGGCCGCCAGAGCCGTGTTCACGCGACTGGATAGTCTGGACCCCCCAGCCATTGGCGCCCGCCAGGAAGAGGGCGATCCGGTACCCTGGCTACGCTTCGACCCCGAGGCCCAGGACGCCTTCGACGGGTGGCGCCAGGAGCTGGAGTATCGCCTGCGGGATAACGACCTGCATCCGGCCCTGGAATCGCACCTGGCCAAGTTTCGCTCCATGGTCCCCAGCCTGGCCCTGCTGTGCCACCTGGCAGACCACCCCGAGGGTGGCGCGGTGGACGCCCCCTCGCTGTTGCGCGCCCTGGCCTGGAGTGAGTACCTGGAGACTCACGCCCGCCGCGTCTATAGCCCGGCACTGACCCCGGAGCTGTTCAGTGCCATCGAGCTGCACCGGCGCCTCCCGTCTTTGCCTGAGCCCTTCACCGCGAAGGAGGTTTACAAGAACCATTGGCGAAGTCTGGATATCCGCGGGACCAAGGATGCCATCCAAGTGCTACTAAAGGCCCTCCCCACCTAGTGTCGAAAGTGTCGAAACCCCCTCAGACCCGACTTTAGACACTTTCGACACTACCCCCCCAGGCCGTTTTCCAAAAATTGCGAGCCAGGAGGAGGCCCATCGCGCCTGGCTGATTTGCCACGATGACGGTGCTCTCGTGTCCCATCACTTCATTCCGCCTGCCACGGAACGGGAGGTAAGGGCCTGGTACCCCGGGGCCAGCACGGTGGAGGTTGAGCAGCCATGAGCGTCATCCTTCGACCCTATCAGGACGCGAGCATCGACGGCCTGCGCGGGGCCTATGCCGAGGGCGCCCAGGCCCCGTTACTAGTAAGCCCAACCGCTTCGGGCAAAACAGTGATTTTTAGCGCCATCAGTCAGCGTGCCGTGGCGAAGGGCGGCCAGGTCCTGGTCTTGGCCCATCGGCAGGAACTCATACGGCAAACGAGCGCCAAGCTAACAGAGTTCGCCGTGGCGCATGGGCTGATACTGCCCGGTGAGCCCGCGACCGATCAGCCGGTGCAGGTCGCCAGCGTGCAAACCCTGGTGCGCCAATTGGACAGGCTGACCTGGACACCGAGCCTGGTGATCGTGGATGAGTGCCAT
>JAGVUH010000234.1 GCA_019136395.1 Gammaproteobacteria bacterium | reverse complement strand
AGCTCGAAGGGCACCATCTTGGCGATGCGGTCCACCATGCCATAGGGGTGGCCCAGCACCCGGCCCACGTCGCGCACCACCGCCTTGGCCGCCATGGTGCCGAAGGTGATGATCTGGGACACCGCCTCGCGGCCATAGCGCCCGGCGACATAGTCGATGACCCGGTCGCGACCCTCCATGCAGAAGTCGACGTCGAAGTCGGGCATGGAGACGCGCTCCGGATTGAGGAAGCGCTCGAACAGCAGGTCATGCTCGATGGGATCGAGATCGGTGATCTTGAGGGCATAGGCCACCAGGGAACCGGCGCCGGAGCCGCGCCCCGGCCCCACCGGGATGTCGTTGTCCTTGGCCCACTGGATGAAGTCGGCCACGATCAGGAAGTAGCCGGCGAAGCCCATCTGATTGATGACGTTGAGTTCCACCTCCAGGCGCTCGTCATAGACCCGCCGCCGGTCGGCGAAGTCAGGGGCGGCCGGGTCGAAGAGCCGGGTCAGGCGCCACTCCAGTCCCTTGCGCGAGATGTCCGCGAAGTGCTCCTCTGTGGTCATGCCCGCCGGCACCGGAAAATTAGGCAGGAAGTTCTGGCCCAGGGTCAGCTCCAGATTGCAGCGCTTGGCGATCTCCAGGGTGTTTTCCAGGGCCTCGGGGATGTCGGCGAAGAGCTCAGCCATCTCCTCGGGGGTGCGCAGGTACTGCTCCTCGCTATAGTGTTTGGGCCGACGGTTGTCGCTTAGCGTAAAGCCTTGGTGGATGCAGACCCGGACCTCATGGGCCTCGAAGTCCTTCGGGGCCAGGAAGCGCACGTCGTTGGTTGCCACCACCGGCACGCCCTTGGCGGCGGCCAGCGCGACGCTCTGTTCCAGGCAATCGGCCTCGCCAGCGCGGCCGGTACGGATCAGCTCCAGGTAATAGCGGTCACCGAAGACCGCCAGCCAGCGGTCCAGCCGCTGCGCCGCGAGGGTCTGATTACCCGCCACCAGGGCCTGGCCCACGTCCCCCGCCGGACCGCCGGAGAGGGCGATCAGACCCGGCGCCGCCGCCGCCACCCACGCCTGCTCCACCTGAGGGATCAGGGATCCCTGCTGCCCCTCCAGGTAGGCCCGCGAGATGAGTCGGGTCAGGTTGAGATAGCCCTCATGGTCCTGCACCAAGAGCACCAGCCGGTGGGGCTGGCTGGCGTCCTCCGGGTTGTGGACCAGGACCTCCGCCCCGGCGATGGGCTTGACCCCCGCCGCCAGGGCCGCCTTGTAGAAGCGCACCAGACAGAAGAGATTGAGCTGATCGGTGACGGCGACGGCGGGCATGCCCGCCTGGGCCGCGGCCTGGACCAGCGGTTTGATGCGCAACAGACCATCCACCAGGGAATACTCGCTGTGGACATGGAGATGGACGAAGGCGGACGGGGAAGCGACGGTCACGCGGGGACGGGGCTCATGAGGGCTGTGTGGAGATGGTCCCATTTTATCGACATCGCCAGACGATGTTGGGCTTTCCCCGATCCCCATCTGTGTCAATCTGCTTCCAACCCGTTGGTACGGAGCAATTTGACATGCATCAAGGCCCTTCACCGGCAGGGCAATATGCTGCCAGCATGACTGGCTTTTTCAATGGAGATAGACATTTGGCAACCGTATCACCCCTGGCCCGCCTCGGGTCCTATCCCCTCCTGGCACTGGGATTTCGCCCCTTCTTCCTCGGCGCCGGCGCCCTGGCCCTGCTGGCCATGCTGGTCTGGCTGGTCCGTCTCTGGGGCCTGCTGCCCGGGGACGGCTACCTGGGGGGCACCGCCTGGCATGCCCACGAGATGCTCTTCGGTTACGTCGGCGCGGTGATCGCCGGCTTCCTGCTCACGGCGGCGCGCAACTGGACCGGTATCGACACCCCCACCGGCCTCCGGCTGGGGGCACTGGTTCTGCTCTGGCTGGCGGCTCGACTGGGACCCTTACTGTCCCTGCCCCACGCGCTCCTGGCTTTCCTCGACCTGGCCTTCTTCCCCGCCCTGGCCTGGGCCCTGATCCCGCCCCTCTGGCAGGGTAAGAACAAGGTCAATCGTGCCTTTCTCGCCCTGCTGGCCGCCATGACCCTGGCCAACCTGCTGGTCCACGCCCAGGCCCTGGGCCTGACGGCGGCGACCGCCACTCGCGGTTCCCGGCTGATGCTCGATCTGACCCTGCTGACCCTCTGGTTGGTGGCCGGGCGCATCATGCCCTTCTTCACCCAGAGCGCCATCCCCGGCTGCAAGCCCCTTACCCGACCCTGGGTGGAGACCGGGACCTTCATCCTGGCGCCGGCCATCGCCCTCATCAATCTGGCCTGGCCCGCCAGCCCGGTGGGCGGGGTGCTGCTTCTCGTCCTGGCGGCGATTCAGGCCGTCCGCCTGGCGGGATGGCATGACTCCCGGGCCTGGCAAAATCCCATGCTCGCCGTGCTTTACGCCGGCTATCTTTGGTTGATCCTGGGTTTGGCCCTGGATGGCCTGGCGGCGCTGGGGCTGCTCCCCCCTTTCCCCGCCCTGCACGCCCTGACTACAGGTGGCATCGGGGTCTTTACCCTCGGTATGGTGGCGCGGGTGACCCTGGGGCATACGGGTCGCGACATGCGCGCCTCCCCCGCCACCAGCCTGGCCTTCGTGATCATCAACCTGGCCGCCCTGACACGGGTCTTCCTCCCACTGCTGTGGCCCGGGCATTACCACCTGTGGCTGGGGATCTCGGGCGGGCTCTGGGTCCTGGCCTTCGCCCTCTTCCTCGGTATTTATGGCCCCATGCTCATCCAACCGCGGGTGGATGGCCGGCCGGGCTAAGGATCTTTGGGGGCCAAGGCCGCCTCCAACACAATCACAGCCCCTCAGATGCAAGGTTTCCTTGGCGCGTTTCGCGCCTACCGCCATGAGGGGGCGCGCCATGCCCCTGATGATGAGCATTTCTTAAGGCAACTTACCCGCCAAGATGCTTCTTGGCGGATGCTGATCATTTATCCTTCGCCCTTTCCCAGCCGCTATCCCAGAGGTCACCATGGCCGTCATCCTGCAAATCGACTTTCCCTTCCAGGGTCCCTGGGGCGCCGAGATGAGCGCCGCCCTTCAGGACCTCGCCACCTCCATCGCCCAGGAGCCGGGCCTGATCTGGAAGATCTGGACCGAGAATCCCGCCACCGCCGAGGCGGGAGGCATCTATCTGTTCACCGACCAGGCCAGCGCCGCGGCCTATCTGGCCAAGCATCGGACGCGGTTACTGGGCTTCGGCATCACCCAGGTCAATGGCAAGCTGTTCGAGATCAATCATCCCTTGTCCGCCATCAACCAGGCACCGCTGGCTGGGGGCGAAAAGTGACTTGACCTTGGTCAAGGTTTAAGAAGGGGGCTTCCTCTGCAATAGCCACGGCCCAACTGCTAACAGAGGACCCCGCAACATGGCCCAGACCTTTACCAAAACCATGGCACGGAACATCTTTTATGGTGGTTCCGTCTTCTTCTTCCTGCTCTTCCTGGCACTGACCTTCGATACCAGCATGGCCCTGCCGGACCGCGACCGGCGCGAGCTGCTGGACCCCACCACCGAACGCGGTCGACAGATCGCCCACGGCAAGGCGCTGTGGGAGGAGAACAACTGCATCGGTTGCCACTCCCTGCTGGGGGAAGGCGCCTACTTCGCCCCGGAACTGGGCAACGTCTATGTCCGATTCGGCAACAACACCGAGGCCATCAAGGCCTTCATCCAGAGCCGTCCGGCGGAAGGCATCCCCGGCCGGCGCAGCATGCCCCAGTTCAATTTTGCCCCGGACCAACTGGAGGCCATCGCCCAGTTCCTGAAGTACGCCTCCGAGATCAATACCGCCGGCTGGCCGCCCAACAAGCAGGGCTGAGTCCACCGCACCGATCCCCTTCCCCTGGAGTTCACGACTGATGAAATATCCATCCCAAGGCGTGGCGCGGCTCTACTTTATCGCCGCCATCGGCCTCTTTGCCGCCCAGATCCTTTTCGGCCTCATCATGGGGCTGCAATACGTCATCGGGGACTTTCTCTTCCCCGCCATCCCCTTCAACGTGGCCCGCATGGTCCACACCAATGCCCTGATCGTCTGGTTGCTCATGGGCTTCATGGGCGCCGCCTACTACCTGGTGCCGGAGGAGGCGGAGCGTGATCTCATCGCCCCCTGGCTGGCCAAGCTCATGTTCTGGATCTTCCTGGTGGCCGCGGCCCTAACGGTCATCGGCTACCTCTTCGTGCCCTACGCGGGCCTAGCCAAGATGACCGGCAACGAACTGCTGCCCACCATGGGCCGTGAGTTCCTTGAACAGCCCACCATCACCAAGATCGGCATCGTCATCGTCGCCCTCGCCTTCCTGTTCAACATTGGCGGCACCATCCTTACCGGCCGGAAGACCGTGGTCAACCTGGTCCTGCTCATCGGCCTGGTGGGCCTGGCGGTCTTCTTCCTCTTCTCCTTCTACAACCCGACCAACCTGGTGCTGGACAAGTACTATTGGTGGTGGGTGGTGCATTTGTGGGTCGAGGGCGTCTGGGAACTGATCCTGGGCTCCATCCTCGCCTTCGTCCTGATCAAGACCACCGGCGTCGACCGCGAGGTGGTGGAGAAGTGGCTCTACGTTATCATCGCCATGACCCTGATCACCGGCATCATCGGCACCGGCCATCACTACTACTGGATCGGCACCCCGGAATACTGGCAGTGGTGGGGTTCCATCTTCTCCGCCATGGAGCCCATCCCCTTCTTCATGATGACCGTCTTCGCCTTCAATATGGTCAACCGCCGCCGCCGCAACCACCCCAACAAGGCCGCCATGCTTTGGGCCCTGGGCACCGCCGTCATGGCCTTCCTCGGCGCCGGCGTCTGGGGCTTCCTGCATACCCTGTCGCCGGTGAACTTCTATACCCACGGCACCCAGATCACCGCCGCCCACGGCCACATGGCCTTCTACGGCGCCTACGTCATGATCGTCCTGGCCATCATCTCCTACGCCATGCCGATCATGAGCGGCCGCGAGGCCAACAGCCAGCGCTCCCAGGTGCTGGAGATGTGGTCCTTCTGGCTGATGACGGTGTCCATGGTCTTCATCACCCTCTTCCTCACCGCCGCCGGCATCCTCCAGGTCTACCTGCAACGCTTCAGCGACGCCCCCCTCCAGTTCATGCTGGTCCAGGACAAGATCGCCATCTTCTACTGGCTGCGTGAACTGACTGGCCTGGTGTTCCTGGTCGGCCTGGTGCTCTACATCTGGAGTTTCTTCGTCGCCAACAAGGAACCGGGCCTGACCAGCGCCGCCGTCGACCAGGCGCTCAAGGGCAACGCCGGACCCGCCACGGCCATCGCCTGACGGGCTGAGGAACTGAGGAAACCACCCGCCCGCATCCCCCCGCCATGCCTCCGCCATGCTCCTGGAGTGCATGCGCGGGAACGGGGTTGGCGGGATAACGACCGCAAGGATGCGGTCATCCTGCCTTCCGGTGCATGCCCACAGCCCCACCGGGCATCACCCGCCCCCCTGACCGCCCCTCCCTCTCCCGTTCCCCCCTCCGCAAAGACATGGAAAACGATACCGCTTCCGAAACCGCCAGAGCGCAGGAATGCCCGCCGCGAGGGTGACGTGGGAATGCCCGCCAAACGGCCGACGCGGGGATTGGACTCATTCATTGGCATGATGGGCTTGGATAGCCGTCGAGCGCTTGAGATAGCCATCAAGAGCTTGATTCTCTTATTGCTTGGCCAACACCGCGCCTTCCGACATGAGACCAAAAAATTCCCGGTCCGCCTGAAGCATGTGGCGGGCGACGACATCCATGGCGAGGAAGGTCACCAGGTCGCCGAAACCGAGACCGCCGGCCCCGGCCTGAGCACGCAGGGCCTGGGCCTGTTCCACCAGCCGGCGATGGAGCAGGGCGTGCTGCTCAACCTTGGCGTAGCCCAGGCGGTGCAGGATCGCCTCCTCATGGGCGAAATGTTCCACCACGTGGGCCAATAGTTCATCCAGGACGGACAGGAAGACCTCGCCAGAGGCGGCGCTCACGGCGAGATCCAGCAAGGCGTTGGCGCGGCGGAAGAGTTCCTGATGCTCGCCATCGATAATCGGGTTGCCGGATTCATAGGCCGCCCGCCAGATCAGCCGCACGGACGATACGCCCTTACCCACCGGCTCCACCTCCGGTCCGACGACGCGGTTGCGACCGCCCTCCTTGGCGCGGTACAGGGCCTCGTCCGCCAGCCGCACCAGGTGCTCGGGACCCTGGTCCCCGTCCGGGACGATGACGGCGACGCCGAAACTCGCCGTGACCCGCCTCAGGGGTGATTGTCCGTGCGGAAGGTTGAGCCTTTCCAGGGCCGCCCGGGTGGTCTCGGCGATCTTCATGGCGCCGGCGGCGCCGGTGTCGGCGGCGATACAGGCAAACTCCTCGCCACCGTACCGGGCCGCCAGGTCCCCCGGACGACGGGCATGCGCCCGGAGCACGTCGGCGACCTGGCGCAGGCAGGCATCCCCCGCCAGATGGCCATAATGGTCGTTGTAGGGCTTGAAGTAATCGATGTCGATCAGGATCAGGGCCAGGGTCTGGCCATAGCGGCGCGCCCGCGCCCATTCCGTGGCCAGGACCTCGTCGAAACGGCGCCGGTTGGCCAGGCCGGTCAGGCCATCGGTCATGGAGAGCCGGGCCAGTTCCCGGTTGGCGGCTTCCAGGGCGGCGGTGCGCTCCTCGACCTTACGCTCCAGCTCGGCGTTGAGCTGGCGGATTTCGTCGCCCATGGCTTGACGCAGCAGTTCCTGGGAGGCGCGCAGGGATTGTTCCGAGGCCTTGAGCTCCCGGAACAGGGTGTTGAAGGGGTCGTGGATGCTGGTGACGTAGATGGCGCGGTAGAGCAGGTAGTAGGCGGCGACCTTGCACAGGTGGCCCACCATGTTCGCGACATCGTAAACACCGATATAGACGGTGAAGGCCATTTCACCCACGGCGGCGCAGAGGGCGGAGCCCAGGATCAGCCGGTAGGTCGCCGGGTCCAGGTTTCCGCGGATCAGCCACAGCCGCCCGGCCGCGGTGAGCAACAGGGCGACGATGAGGTATTCACTGGCCACCTTAAAAGGCGTCAGCCCCACCCCCTCCTGGTAGGCGACGGGAAAGAGGCCTAGGAAGGGGGCACCGATCAGCAGGACCGTCAGGACCCCGAAGACCCCCAGCAGCGGCGGGAGCTTCACGGGGCGGCAGCAGGCCAGGGTCGCGGCCAGCAGGCTTCCGGCCTGAAGAAAACGGGCGGCGATCCAGAGTTGGGTCGGCAGGTCGGCGTCGTAGCCGGGGAAGATGTTCATTCCCTTGAAGGCCAGGGTATGGACCACGTCAATGCAGGCCGCCGCGGCGTAACCCACGCCGATGACCCGCAGCAGACCGTTGCCGGACAGTTCGCGGGTGTTCCACACCAGCAGCAGAATGCTGAAGGCGATGGCGATGCTGAAAAACTCGACCAGGATATGAAACAACAGATAACTGTAAGCGCGGCTGAGGACCAGCAGCCCGACCACGCCGAGACTCGCCGCCAAAAAGGGCAGATCCGGCCGCAACCCCAGACCTGCCGGCTGACGGGGCTCGTGAACCATGGGCACATCCAGGGGCGTATTCATAGGCACTCCCATCGACGCGGCCACCGGTACCGGAGTGATCCCCAGCGCACCCGCCGCCGGTTCAGACGGCCTGGCCAGTTCAGGGCTGGTCATCTCACCTCATCCCGGTCAAGAAGTTCGGGGGGATTATGCGACCTTTTGCCTGAAGGTCCCATGAGAAATTCCACCCGCAAGGGGGTCTGTCTCATCGGGCCGGGACCCGCCCCTCCGCGGGCGGGGTCCCCCGTTCGAGAGGGGGGTGCTTGATTGGGCACGTTTGCCAGGCACCGCATGGCCGTTCAGTACCCCTCTCCCCAATCCTTGCCTTCCTGCGGGGAGGGATTTGGCGCATCAGCGCCTTGCGCTACCGAGGCCAGCCCAGGCAGCGGGGAGGTGTGATCGTCTACGGCCGGTTGGCACCGCGCCGGACGGGTCTCAGTGGCTGGTACCCTCGGAGCGGGTGATCTTGTTATGGACGTTGTACTTGCCCGAGGGCTTGCGCATGGGCAGGCGCTTGACCTCCAGGAGCGTCTTGGCGTCATAGATCACCAGGGCGCCCTCGTCCTCCCAGATACTCACCAGGGCGTATTTGCCGTAACGGTCGAACTCGACATGGGCGGCGGTCTTGCCGGGCTCGGGCCTCAGGGTGGCGACGATCTCCAGGGTCTGCTTGTCGATGACGTGCATGGCGTCCTTGTGCGGCCCGGAGAAAACGTCGACCCAGGCGTAGAGGCTGTTTTCATGGCTGCGGGCGAAGAAGCCGGGGCCCAGGGTGGGGATACGCTTGATCGTCTCCCAAGTGCCCAGGTCGATGACCGACACCTCGGACTTGGACAGATGGGGGGTGACCAGGAGGGTGCGGCCGTCGCGTTCCCAGGTGATGCCGGAGCTGAGATGGGGCATGCCATCCAGGTCCAGGGTGGCGACGCGCTGGCGCACGTCCAGATTGACGGCCTGGCCCTGGCTGCCATCGCGGGCGGCGCCGATCAGGATCTGATAGTTCTGGGTGAAAAAGAAGTCGTCGAGAAAGCCATCCAGCCGGGTGCGGCGCACCGGGAAGGGGCCCTTGACCAGGGCGGTGCCCTCCCCCAGGCGGTAGTCGTGCATGGGGCCGTTGTAGACCGGCAGGGGCTCGTCCGCCACCAGGATTTCCCACACCTCGGGGATGTCCTTGAGGGCGGCGACGAAGCTCTGGCGCGGGGGAGCGGCATAGACGGCGCTAACCCGCGAGGTCTTGCCCGCGTCGTCTTGGACCGGGATCACCTTGAGGGGCAGCAGGTCCCGGGCGTCGAGCAGCACCAGGTCATGGGGCAGATAGTTGGCCACGGCGACATAGCGCCCGTCGCCGGACACCGCCAGGTTGCGGGTGTTGATGCCGGCGCGGATCTCGGCCACCGTCTGGAAGCTGTGCAGGTCGAACTTGCTGATCCAGCCATCGCGGGAGGCGAAATAGACGAAGCGGCCGTCATTGGAGAACTTGGGGCCGCCATGGAGGGCGCGGCGGGTGGCGAAGCGGTGGAGGGGCTCCAGGCGATCGCCATCGAGGATGGTGGCATGATGGTCGCCGGTCTCCACCACCACGAACAGATTAAGGGGGTCGGCCTGATGCAGCGGCCGGTCGGGCAGCTTCTCCGGCGGGACCAGGGGCAGATGGCTCTGGCGGATACGCTCCAGGCACCATTCCGGGGTGGCCGGCAGGGGGGTGAAGACCAGATCCACCAGGCCCTGGGCCTCGGCCAGGGAGAGGCGATCGCCAAAGGGCGGCATCTGGGTCGCCGGTCGGCCTTCGAGGATGAGTTTGGCGGCCTCCTCCCGCTTGAGGCGGCCGAAATTCTCCGGGATCAGGGGCGGACCCGTGATTCCCAGGCGATCCGCGCCGTGACACTCGGCGCAGATCTGGGCATAGAGGGCCCCCGCCTCCCGGGGCTGGTCCGGGGGTTGCCCCGGTGTGGGGGTCACCGGAGCGGCGGCGACCGTGAGAGCGGAGCTGGCCGTCACCGACGGGCCGGATTCCGCCAGGAGGACGGGGGCGAATAGGGCCATGGCCAGCGGGATCAGGAAGCGGGATAAGGAAACGTGCATGCCATGGTTCCCCTTTGCTGGTTCCCGCGTTGCGCCCGGGGAGTGCCAGGCGACGCGGGAACCCGTGGCTGGATAGTTCTTGGGATGGCTCAGAGCCTAGTAGACGTCGTGGATGGTGTTGTAGACGTTGAACTTACCGGTGGGGGTCACAAGCCGGTCGTCCTTGATGACCTTTTTCAGTTTCAGGGTCTTGTCATCCACCACCACCAAGGCCGACTTGGTGTCCTTGGTATTCCACACCGAGAACCAGACCTCATCACCGGCCTTATTGTACTCAGGCTGAACAACGCGCTTGGGACCCGGGCCCAGATCCGCCCACTCGGCGATGGGCAGGACGGTGAAGGGGGCATCCAGCTTGTCGATGTTGAACACCGCCACGCTCTGGCTCAACTTCTCCACCGAGTTGAGGGCCGTATCCACGTACAGGTTCTTGGACTTGGGATGGGTCTTGATGAACAGGGAACCCCCGCCTTGCCCTTGCAGGGTGCGAACCACCTTCCAGGCCTTATCCGGATGCCCCTTGGGGTCGGTACCGACCAGAGTGATGGAGGCATCGCCCAGGTGACTGGTGGCCCAGACGGGACCGTTCTGCGGATCGACGAAGTTGGCGCCACGCCCCGGGTGGGGGATGTCACCGACCTCGACCAGGGCCGCCAGTTTCTGATCCTGGGAATCCACCACCGCCAGCTTGTTGGACTTGTTGGCGGCGGTCAGGAAGTAGCGCTTGGAGGCATCCCAGCCGCCATCATGCAGGAAGGGCGCGGCCTCGATATCGGTGGTCTTGAGGTTGTTGATGTCCGAATAGTCGACCATCAGGATGTGGCCGGTCTCCTTGACGTTGACGATAAACTCGGGGTGCTTGTGGGAGGCGACGATGGCGGCGACGCGCGGCTCCGGGTGGTATTCCTGGGTGTCGACCGTCATGCCGCGGGTGGAGACGATCTTGAGGGGCTCCAGGGTATCGCCGTCCATGATGACGAACTGGGGCGGCCAGTAGGTACCGGCGATGGCGTACTTGTCCTCCATGCCCGGGAATTTGGAGGTCTCGACGGAGCGGGCCTCCATGCCGACCTTGATCTCGGCGACGTTGTCGGGCTTCTCCATCCACAGGTCGATGAGATTGATCTTGGCGTCGCGGCCGATGACGAAGAGGTAGCGGCCAGAGGCGGAGAGGCGGGAGATGTGGACCGCGTAACCGGTCTTGATGATGTTGACGATTTCCTTACTATCGCCATCGATCAGGGCGATCTCACCGGCGTCACGCAGGGTCACGGAGAAGATGTTATCCAGGTTGAGGTTGTTCATCTTCTTGGTGGGGCGTTTCTCGGGCGGGATCAGCACCTTCCAGGAGGCCTTCATCTCCGGCATGCCGTACTCGGGAGGCTGCGGCGGCTCATGCTGCAGATAGCGGGCCATGAGATCGATCTGGGCCTCGGTGAAGTCACCGGAGGTACCCCAGTTGGGCATGCCCGCCGGCGAGCCGTAGGTGATCATCGCCTTGAGGTAATCGGTACCCAGGGCGCGGGTCTTGTCGGTGGTCAGGGGCTTGCCAGTGGCCCCCTTGCGCAGCACGCCATGGCAGCCGGCGCAACGCTGGAAGAAGATCTCCTTGGCCTGGGCGAATTCCTCCTTGGTCATCTTGGGTCCTTCACCGTCCATCAGGTCCTTCATGGTGCCGGGGTCGATGGCGCCGGGGGCACCCTCGTAGGAAATCTCGGCACTGCTGGTGCCTGGCCGTGGGGCCTCCTGCGCGGCCAGGGCGCTACCCACGGCAAACGCCAGGGCGCTGACCAGGAAGAGGGTCGCGGGATGGCGCCGGGAGGACGTCGACAAATGCGCTTTCATGACAGTGTGTCTCTCCGCTATTGCTTTCACTTATGAAAATTGCGTCGTATGACTGGAAGCCGGTCTGGAGCGGCCGGCCGGGTGTCAGCCAAGCGGGAGAGTAAGTGACCCGCCGGGGCTTGCCCTTGACCTGCATCAAACCGGGTCAGCCGCGAAATTTGAGGTAGATCAAGGCAGCCAGGCCGGTCGCTCCGGAATCATGCCGTTACTTGATCCATCCCGACACCAGGCACCCTGTACGCCACCCGGTACCGTACCGACCTATCCGTCCTGTCCAGCGCTCCTGGCCGTTCGGAAGGACGACCCGGGCCTCAGGCCGGGCGGGATGCCCTTGTGGAGACTCTCAGACCGTGCCACACCTCGCTCCCCATGCCCTCCGGCTCGCCGACCTCCCCGCCGTCCTGGTCCGGGGCTGGGGGATATTTCGACGGATCGCCGCCCCCAGCCTGATCCTCGGCGGGTCGATCGCCCTGATCAGCACCGCCTTGCTGCTGTTGCCCTTCGCCCTGGGCCTACCCGCCCTGGCGCTGATCCTGGCCGGCGGGATCGCCCTGATCGCCCCCCTCCTCCTGCCGCTTTTCCATAGCCTCCTGCAGGCCCAGGCCCGGGGCGAGAGACCCCACCTCGGCTTTGCCCTGTCCGCCTATCGACGCATGGGGGCGGGCTTTTGGGCCCTGGCGGCGGCGTGCGGCTTTCTGCTGCTGGTCTGGATCACCGACGCGGGCATCCTCTACGCCTTCATGGTTGGGGCCGGCACTCCCGTTGCCGCCGCCCCTCCGGCGGGGGTGGGGACCTCGGCCGTCCCGAGCCCCGCTTCCGCGCTGATTCCGACCGCGTGGGCCCACCCCGGCTTGCGGTCTTTCGTGATCTGGGCCAGCCTCATGGGGGCCGTGCTGGCCGCCGGCACCCATTTGATCGCCGGCTTTTCCCTGCCGCTGTTGCAGGAAGGCCGCGCCCCGATCGTCCCCGCCATCCACGCTAGCGTCAGGGCCGTCTTCGGCAACCTGACCGCGACCCTGACCTGGGGGCTGATCATCGTGCTGGGCATGCTCCTGGGATTTCTCCTCCCCCCCTTGCTGGCCCTGGTCGCGCCGGTGCTGGCCTATAGTCAGTACGCGCTCTATCGCCGGGCCTTCCCGCTCACGGCCCCGGCGCCGGTCGTCGCGTTGGATCCGGGGGGGGTGGAACCAGCCCTCCAAACAGACCTCACCGCGGAGGCGACAGCGCAACCCGGCGGAGAGGCGAGCCCGAGGCGTAATGAATCATGGAAGCCCTGATTCCCGCGACGACGCTGGACGATGGCGCGGTCACGGCGTCCACTCCTGCCGCGCGGGACACCGGCATTCCGGGTAACCGGGCCATCTGGGTGGGCATCTTCGCCGAGATGACGGAGTTCGCCCTGATGTTCCTCGTCTACTTCATCGCCCGCGCCCATCATCCCGGGGCCTTTCACCAGGGGCCCGCCAAGTTGTGGACCCTGGCGGGCATCCTCAACACCCTGATCATGCTGACCAGCAGCTATCTGGTGGCGGGCGCCGTCCATGCGGTGCGCGCCGACCGCCAGCGTCCCGCCCTGCTCTGGCTGGGTCTGGCCCTGGTCACGGGCCTCGGTTATCCCCTCATGAAGGTCCTGGAGTTTCGCTGGAACCTGGCCCAGGGCCTCACCGGACAAGGCGATGTCTTCCAACTGGCCTATTACTACCTGACCTTCAATCACCTGGTGCATGTCAGTTGGGGACTGCTCGGCATGGTCTGGGTCCTCGCCCGCCTCGCCACCGGCGCCTATACCGCCGACAATCATCGCGGCCTGATCGCCTTTGCCAGCTATTGGCACGCCACGGACCTGATCTGGTTGATGATCTTTCCGCTCTTCTACGTCCTGCCGTGAACCGGACTTGGCGGGCAAGTCCAACCGCAAGCGATGACGTTCGCCCTCAGCCATTTAATCGGACTCGCCCATCATGAAACCTTCCCTTCACACCCTCACCCTGACATGGTTATTGTTGTTGGTCCTGACCCTTGCTGGCGCCGGCCTGGGGGATGGTGCCTCGCCTGGTCTCGGCCTGACCTTGATCGTCGCCACCATCACCGCCCTCAAGGGAGGCATGGTCATCGAGGAATTCCTGGAGGTCGGCGGCGCCACGCCCGGCATCCGCTACCCGGTGCGGATCTTCGGTCTCCTCGTCCCCCTCTGCATGGTCCTGGTCTATCTCTACGGTTCCCAGATCGCCCAGTTCACCCGCCTGGCGGGCGAATGAAAGCCTCCTTTATCGGTCCTCCAGGTTCTGGTAATACTGAACACCAGGTTTCTCCATCCTTCCAGTTACTGCCAGCATGCTCCCGGAAATCCTACCGCTGGTAACGATCCCCCAATTCCTGGTGGCCAAGGCCCGCCCCTTCGGACCCCAGGGGGAACCCAGCGCCATCGCCAAACATCCGGTCACGAGGCCCTTGCAACTGACATTGCTGGGTCTCGGCGGAGACGAACAAGGCGATCGCCTGCATCATGGCGGTCCGGACAAGGCCCTCCATCACTACCCGGCGGACCATTATCCCCGCTGGCGAGAAGACCTGCCCCAGGTCGCCGCGGAATGCTGGGGAATCGGTACCTTCGGTGAAAACCTGGCCCCCGCCGGCCTCACGGAGGACCAGGTCTGCATCGGCGACACTTTTCGTCTCGGACCAACCCTGCTTCAGATTTCCCAGATCCGGCAGCCCTGCTGGAAGCTGAATGTCCGTCTGGGGGTGGCCGACATGGCCCAGCGGGTGCAAGACCTGGTCCGTACCGGCTGGTATTACCGCGTCCTGGAGACCGGTGAAGTCGCTCCGGGAATGGAGTTACGCCTGGTCGACCGGCCCCATCCGGAATGGTCACTGACGCGGTTGGCCTATCACCTCTACACCGACACCCTGAATCGCGACGCCCTCCAGGCCATGACCTACCTGACCCCGCTCGCCCCGTCCCTGCGCCAATTGGCCGCGAATCGGCTGGACAGTGGCCGCGTGGAGGATTGGACCCGGCGATTGGGAACGCCCGGCTCGCGCGAGGGACAGGGACCGCTTCTTGGGGCATTAGGGGTCTGACGAGAGCGCTGATGAAAGCCTGGCAATCTGAGATGGACTCGATGGTCATGGTTCAGCGTACCCAGCGACGGGCATCTTTGAGGAGCAGCAGCAGTTGCTGCTCGCGCAGCGGTGATGAGATGAACCCGAACCGGGTGTAGAACCGCGCCGCTTCTTCATCGATGGGGTGGGTTAGCATCGCCCTGATGCCGGCTTGCTCGGCAATCAGTATCGTGCGGCGAATCGCGTCCTGCAGCAGGCCAAAGCCTATGCCTCGCCCCTGATTCACGACTGAGACAGCGAGTCTTGCCAGGATCACCACTGGCAACGGGTACTGCCCCATCCCCTTGCGAATGCGCTCCGGCGCTTCCATCGTGTCGACCTGACCTACGGTCAGGCTGAAGTAGCCCGCCACACGCCCATCGTCCTCGGCAACGACAAAGGTCTTGGCCGGGCCACTGCCCTGCGCCTGGCGGGCGTGGCGCAAGAGCCAGTCGTTCAGAGCGGGGTTGCCGCAGTCAAAGCCTTCCAGCCGATGCTGCGCAGCCAGAGGCTCCGGTGCGTGCAACGTCACTTGGCGTCCCAGGGCGCCTTGCGGGCGAACAGGTCGCGCAAACCCTCGTTGGTCTGCTCGGGGCTTTCCAACAGATCCATCAGGGCCTGGTACTGGCTGCCCGAGACCATGAACAATCGCTGATCGAGGAGGGTCTGTTCCGCGGCGAGGCAAGCGTTGTCGAGAATGAAATCGGTCAGCGATTTGCGGGCCACTGCGGCAGCGCGACGCAGCACCGCCTCCTGTTCGGGGGTGGCGCGCAGCCCGAGACGGGCAGACCGGGCGGAAGGCGACGATGCAACGGCAGTCATGGCAGCACCTGTTTTGTTAGATCAACTGCTGCATTATTAGTACAATTGACGCACATCGTCTAGTTGTACGGATGACCGTTGAGATAGACCGGGTGCGCCGGCGCCGGCCGCGAGGTGGCGGGCTTGGGCGTCACCGACTGGAGGCCCATGCGCCGCATCAGGCGCTGCACCCACTGGCGCGAGACCCGTTCCCCCGGCCAGCGCAGCCAGGATGTCAGCTTGCGGCTGCCGTAGAAGGGGTTGCGGGTATATTCCTCGTCGATCAGGCGCATCAACCGCCGGTTGTCCGCGCGGTCCTGGGCCAGGGGCTCACCCCGGTAGTAGCTGGCCCGCGATAGCCCCAGCAATGCGCACTGACGGACAATAGGCGGCCAAGGCCGAGCAATTGGCGGCGGAGATCGAAGACTTGACCGGGGCTCAGGCCCCGTTTGACGACCGCAATTCCTCCTAGCGGCGCTCCCGGGAAAAGCCCAGGCTGGGCAGGTTGGCGCGGCCGATGACGTGCAGCACGATCCCCCCGCCGATGAAGAAGACGATGCTGGCCCCCAGGCTGGCGATCACCGGGTGCTCGCCGCCCAGGTCCCCGATCTGGGCCAGGAGGATGGTGAGGGAGAGAACGGAGCCCAGGTAGAAGGCCAGGGCCGTGCCGTAGGCCACTCGCTGGCCAAGGCCCCGTCGGGAGTGGAGGGAGGAGGTATCGGCTAACAGGAGTTTCTTCATGGGTGATATTCCAGGTCGATGGGGGACGCGGGTGTCGCGTCTGCATGATGACTATATTTCCGCGTCATCCAGGTAACAGCCAGGGTCCTCGCCCCACATGTCCCCCGACACCTGGTAGGCGCGGGTGCGGGTGTTGCCGTTGCAGATGTCCAGATGGGCGCAGCCGGCGCAGCGGCCCGAGACGGGTCGGGGGCGCTGCTTGAGGCCGGCCATGAGGGGGTCGGTGCGGTCCTCCCAGATGGCGGAGAAGGGCCGGTCGCGGACATTGCCCAGGGGGTAGTTCCACCAGAAGCTATCCGGGTGGACCTGGCCCAGGTTGTCAATATTGGCGATGTTCACCCCCGAGGCATTGCCGCCCCAGTTGATCAGCACCCGGCGCAGGTCCTCCGCCCGTTCCGGCAGTTCCCGCCGCGCCCAGTGGAGCAGATAGACACCATCCGCGTCGTTGTTGCCGGTCACCAGTTCCACCGGCTGTCCGCGTTGCAGCCGGGACCAGCCGGTCCTGATCAGCAGGTCCATCGCCTCCCGGGTCATGCCGACCAGGGCGTCCTTATCCTTGTTTTTGTTGCCCCGACCGGCGTAGTTCAGGTGGGAGAGATAAAACTTGTGGATCCCCTCCTCCGCCATGAGATCCAGCAGCGCCGGCAGGTCCCGGGCATTGTCCCGCGCCAGGGTGAAGCGCATCCCGACCTTGAGGCCGGCATCGCGGCACAGGCGCAGGGCCTGGAGGGAGGCGGCAAAGGCGCCCTGACGCCGACGGAAGACGTCATGGGTCGCGGCCAGGCCGTCCAGGCTGATGCCCAGGTAGTCAAAGCCCACCGCGGCGATGGGCTCCACCAAGGCCTCATCGATGAGGGTGCCATTGGTAGACAAGGCGAGATAGAAACCCAGGGACTTGGCGTGATGGGCCAGCTCGAAGATATCCGGCCGCATCAGCGGCTCGCCCCCGGACAGGATCAGGACCGGCACCCCATAGGCGCGCAGGTCGGCCATGACGGCCTTGACCTCTTCGGTGGTGAGCTCCCCGGCGAAGTCCTTGTCCGCGGAGGTGGAATAGCAATGGGCGCAGGTCAGGTTGCAGCGGCGGATCAGGTTCCAGATCACCACCGGCCCGCTGGGCCTTTCCGGCGCGGCGGCGGCTGCCCTGGCCAGGCGGTCCGGGTTGGCGAGAAGCTGAAGGTAACGGCTCAGGCGGAACATCGGGGTCGGTCCTGGGGGGGGATTGAGGGATAACGGGGACTAACGAAATCCAGGGGGCTGTGAGTGCCGTTGAAGAAACCGGCCTCTTTTCCAAGGTACCCGTTCAGACCCCCCTCTCCCCAACCCTCCCCCACCAGGGGGGAGGGAGTAAAGAGTCCACCGAAGCCCTCCGCGTACGCGAGGGGTCTGAACAAATACTTTCCAAGGATTTTTGCTGGCTATCTCACTGTCGATCAGGAACTTCAGCTTCCACATGAAGGCTTCTCTCATGACCTCTCAGGGGAGATGCCAGCGGAGTCTTGCCGGGCGCCGGCGAAGCGCAGCCCGGTCTTTTTCAGCACCGCCTGGCTGAAGAGGATGTCGTGACCTCGGCAATGGCCGGCGACCAGGGCCGCGACCCGGGCCGCGGCGGCGCGCACCTCGTCCCGGTCCCGCCCGTGGAGCATGGCGAAGAGGTTGTAGGGCCAGAGGGGCGGACGGCGCGGACGGCGGTAACAATGGCTGACGCCCTCGAGGGCGGCGATGGCGGCCCCCAGGCGATCGACGGCCTCATCCTCGATATCCCAGACGGTCATGCCGTTGCCCCGCAGCCCCAGGCGATAGTGGTTGGGCACGGCGCCGATACGCCGGATGGCCCCCCGCTCCAGCATGGTGGCCAGCCCGCGCCGAACCCGGGCGGAAGACACCCCAAGCTCACGGGCGATGGCGGCGTAGGGTTCCGCCACCAGGGGCAGGCCGCCCTGGGTGCCCGTCACCAGGGCCAGGTCCAGGGGGTTGTCCTTTTCTAAAGCGGATGCCTCCGGGTCCCCTAACTGGCCCTTGCCCCCCTCATCCCCCGCCAGGGCGAAGGGTCCTGGCAGCTTGTCAGAGGACAGAGCGCCAGAGCCGGAGTCATGCTGTCCATCCTCAGCCGTCCGCTCCCAGCGCCTGATCCCCAGCCCGCCATCCTCATCCAGGTGCAGCCAGAAGCCCAAGTGGTATTCCGCCAGCTTGGGGAAATCCAGCACCTCCAGTCCCGTCAGGTCCCGGATCTGCCCCAGGACCTCCCGCAGGCCCAGCTCACTGGGGGTGGCGAGCACGAACCACATGTTGAGGACATGGTCGCGGCGATAGTTATGGGCGACCTCCGGTAGGGCGGCGAGCTGGGCGGCCACCCGGTCGAAATCGGCCTCCGGCACGGCCATGGCCGCCAGGGTGAAGCGCCCGCCGAGGCGTTCGGCGTCGAACAGGGGGCCGAAGCGGCTGAGGACTCCGCTCGCCAGCAGGCCGCGAAGGGTCGCGATGAGGGTCGGCTCGTCGGTACCCAATTCCCCGGCGACCGCCGCGAAGGGGCACTCCACCAAGGGGAAACCACCCTGATAGCGGTTGATGAAGCGCCGTTCCAGGTCACTTAGCGGGACGGGCGAGGCCGGGGCGGTGGGGCTGGCTTCGTGCTGGGCGGGGGCGGTGGGGTTAGCTTCGTGCTGAGCTGGAGCTGTAGTGCTGGCTCCGCGCGAGGCCCGGGCGGTGGAGCTGGCTTCGCCCCGCTCCTGGTACCCGGCGCCATCAGTCCTGATCCTGGCACTCATGCGGGTAGATCGTGGCCAAGGGTCAAGGACCAGGAGGAAAAAGGGGCTGCGGGAGCTTGCGGATTGGTCGCTGGCTTGGCACCCGGCAGGGGCTCCGCGGTGGCAAGGGAGTTCGGCCTGAAAATCCTCATGACCTTGGAGTTGGGCTTAGATTTGGACTTTTGGCTAGGCCTGGGCGTGGGCCAGGGAGGAAGGGTCAGGTCCTTGCCATGGCCCTCTCCACCCGTCTCCCCCTCGCCCGCAAGTTCAGGCTGCCACCCCGGCGTGAGATCGACCCTGGCACTCGGGTCGGCGCCGGCGACGGCGACGGCACCGGTGGATGCGGTTACGGATGCGGCTGAGGCCGCGGCGCGGTAGAAGGCGCCTCGTTGCTTGAAGCGCTGGCCACTGAAGAGCACCGCGTTGTCCAGGGGACCCAGCTCCCTCTCCAGATCGGTCTGGAGTCGCGCCACCTGAGTCAGGACCGCGGCACGATCACGGCCGTGGATCATGGTGAAGAGGTTGTAGGGCCACGTCGGCGGGCGCCGCGGCCGTCGATAGCAGAGGGTGACGAAGGGCAGCGCGCCGATGCGCTGGCCCAGGGCGTCCACCTGGGCGTCGGGCAGATCCCACACCACCATGGCGTTGGCGCCGTAGCCCAACTCCTGATGGCGGACCACCACCCCTAGGCGCTTGATGGCACCCTGGGCCTGGAGGGCACGGATACGTTCGATCACCGCCTCCTCGGTCCAGCCCAGTTCGGCGGCGATGGCGGCGAAGGGCCGCTCCACCAGGGGCAGCCCCCCCTGGATGGCCCGGATCAGGGCCGAGTCCGTAGTGGCTTTCTCGTTGCCGTTCGTGTTGGAGCGCGGCCTTAAGGGCGGATCGGATTCGGGGTCAAATAACATGAGTAATCCTTCCGCAACCCTGGTGATGAAAAATGTCGGTGATGCGGTTCACGCGAACCGTCATGAAGGGCCAGCCACACCCCAGTAGATGAACGGCTTTGCCGGGGTGTTTCACACAAACTGGCATGAGGCGGCAAGCCAAACCACTGATAATCAAAGATATTCCCGTGACTTTGACGCCAAGGCCCAGAAAGTTCCCGGTGAAAGGCTTCAGGTCCATTGCAATGGAAACCCCAGGTCGATGTGATATTCCGCCAGCATGGGCAGATCCAGCACCGGCAGTCCGGCGCGCCGCCCGATCTCGTCGCGCACCCGCTCCAGGCTGGCCTGATCCGGCGCCGTCAGGACGAACCAGAGATTGAAGTGGTGCTCCCGCTCGTAGTTGTGATTGACCTCCGGATAGGCGCTGACCAGGGCCGCCACCTCGGTGAGCCGCTCCGGCGGGACCGCCATGGCGGCCAGGGTGCTAGCCCCCACCTGCTTGGGCCGGAAGACGGGGCCGACACGACTCACGGCGCCGGCCTCCGTGAGGCGCCGCAGGCGGGCGATCACCTCAGCATCACTGAGGCCCAGTTGCTCCCCCATCCGGGCGAAGGGCCGGGCGACAAGCGGGATGCCGGCCTGGAACTCATCCAGCAGCCGGCGATCCAGGTGATCCAGGCGGTCGAGCAGCGGCGTGGTGGTCATGAGCGTGTGCGGATACCAAATCGCCATTGCCGGACCGAACCGACTCGATCTGGGCAGGGAATCAGCCGGCCATCACGTCGGCTTGGGCGAGGGGTTACCGAATCAACGCGACACGTCCGAAACACGGTCGAGCCGGCAAGGAACAGATCAGGGCGGATGGCCATCAGAACCCGGTGCGATGCGCGCGGTCGGTGAGAAAGATGCCGCTGGGCTTGCTGGCCGGCAGGCTGGCGACCCGGGTGAAGGTCTGGGTGTCGTAAACCTCCACCCGGTCCTCGTCGCGCACCGACAGCCAGACCTCCTCACCCCGGGGTTCGAATTCCAGGTGCAGCACGGCCTTGCCGGGGCGCAGTTCCTGGACGATGGCCAGGCGCTCGGCGTCGATGACCTGGACCCGGTCATTGTCTGGAAGGGCGAAATTCACCCAGATCTGGCGGCCGTCGGGCCGGGCCATGACGAAGACCGGCTGGCCCGCCACCGGGACGCGGCCCACCTCGGTCCAGGTGTCCATGTCGATCACCAGCACCTCGTGGCGGCCGATGGCGGGGACGAAGACCCGCCGCCCCGCCACCGCCCAGCCCTCCAGGTGGGGCATCTTGTACACCGGCAGGGGCTGCTCGCCGCGGCCATAGCCGGGGAGGACGCGCTTAACGCCCAGCTCCGGATGCCAGAGGTCCAGCAGGGCCAGACCATCCTCGCCAAAGAGGCCGGCCAGGTAATAGCGCCCGTCGGGGGTGATGAGGTCATCGTAGGGTTGCTTGCCGATGTCCTTAAAACGGCTGACCCGGGGCTGGGCGGGGTTGGCGAGATCGGCGACCCAGATCTCCCCACCATCCCAAAGGCTGAAGACGAAGCGCTGGCCGGGGGCATCCACCAGGCCCACTGCCTTGGAAGCCGGCTTGTCCGGGGCGTAAACGGCGGGTATGTCGGCCACTTGTTCCAGGGTTGCGGCGTCGAAGACCCGCACCCCGCCGGGTTCGTAATTGGCCACGGCGATGAGCCGGCCGTTCTGCGAGATGGCCCCGCCGATGGCGTTGCCGGACTGGATCACGCGGTTGACTACCCGTGCCGCCAGCAGGTCGACCTGGGTCAGCCCCCCATCGCGGCCGAAGACATAGGCGTAGCGCCCGTCGCGGGAGAAGACCGCCGAGGCGTGGGACAGGTCCCCCAGGCCCTCGATCCGCGCCAGGACGCTGTTCCCGGTGGTTTCGATCAGCAGCAGGGAACCCGAGGCACGCTCGACGATGATGCCCAGATCTCCTGTGCCACGCGGGGGCGGACAGGGAATGGTATTGGCGCCTCCGGACTCGGCTGAGGTGCTGCCATCCCGGTCATCCGCAACCGTTCCGGCTTGAGAGGAGGTCACGCCCTGGCTCCAGGCTTGGTACTGGGGTTGGGCCTGATTAGGTTCCTGAGTCAGAGCTTGGTGTTGTGCCTCAAGCGTTTTTTGCGTCTGATCGGGGTGCTGTTCCTGAGCCCGAGTCTGCGCCGCCGGGGCGGCCAGGGACAAAGTCAGCGTCAATGACAATGACAAGGTTGCGAACCGGGCCAGGGCCAAGGCCAAAGTCCGGAGGAGTGGCGTCGCTCGTGTCACGGATTTTCTCCCTTCAGTTCCCGGGCCAGCCATTCCCCCTCCGGCGCGGTCAGAAAGGCGGACCAGGGGGGCATGGCGGTGCCGGGACGGCCATGGAGGATGATGGCGGCCAGATAGGGTACCGGCTTGTCCGACAGGGACTGGCGTTGCAAGGGTGGCCCCAGGCCGCCCCCCAGGGTCAGGCCGTGACAGGAACCGCAGTCCTGGATCAGCAGGTGACGCAGAACCACCGCCCGATCCGGGGCCACGGCGGACGAGGCCGCGTACATTGGGGTGGGATCGAGGGCGGTGGGGCTCACCGCCGCCAGCGCCGTCAATGCCGCCAGGCTGGCCGCCGAAAACAGGGCGAAGACCACCGCCGTACCGGCGATCCAACCCAGCAACCCATTCAGCATGCGGGACATCGCTGCAACTCCTGACGATCTGGCCTGAAAAGATTGGCAACCCCTTGTTTCGACAAGCCTGAATCCTGCCGGAAGACCTTGGGCGAACCGGCAACCCCGCTCTCGGCCCCAGGCGGGGTTGTCCAGCGGGACTTGCCAGGGGCTAAACTAAAGGCCCGACCGCCCCTTGCCCTTGATCAAGGTCAAGCCCGGCGCGGCGTCGTACCCTGACCATACCGAGAACCCGCTCTCGAACGCGCCGGCTTCAGCGCCATTCATCATACCCAACCGCCAACAACCGCCCCGCATCCCCGACATGATCAAATTCTGGCACCCCTCCCGGGTGATGGTGAGTTTTTTCCTCTCGCTTGGCTTGCTGGGCGCGCTAACCGCCGCCTTCTGGCTTTACGTGCGCGCCGAACAGGGCATCACCCTGGCCCTGGAGGAACGGCACGCCTCCCTGACCCTGGCGGCGGAATTGCGTCAATCCTCCGATGCCCTGACGCGCATGGCACGTTCCTATGCCGTGACCGGCAATCCGGTCTTCAAGGACCTCTACCAGAACATCCTGGACATCCGCGCCGGTAACCAGCCCCGCCCCGGGCAATTCGCCGACATTTCCTGGGATCTGGCCAGCGCCGGGCGGGCCACGCCCCCGGCCACCGGTCCCCGGGTACCCCTCCTGGACCTGATTCGTCAGGCGGGGCTGCCGGAGGCCGAGTATCGCCTGCTGGAGGCGGCCCAGACCGCCTCCGACCAGCTCACGGCCCGGGAATTCCAGGCCATGGCCCTGATGGAGACCGGGGGTCCCCGCCCGGAGGCCGACCGCGAGGCGGCCCGCAACCTGCTGTTCGACGAGACCTACTACCAGGCCAAGGCCGACATCCTGGAGCTGATCCAGGCCTTCAACACCCGCGTGGACCAACGAACCGCCGAGCAGGTCCAGGCAGCCGTGGCGCGGGCCACCCTCCTGCGTTACGTCTTCATCGCCTTTGGCCTGAGCCTGTTTCTGATGCTGGGCCTGACCTGGACCGCCCTGCGCCGGGTCCTGGGCGCTTCCCCCCTGGAGGTCCAGGGCCGCATCGCCCTGCTGGGCCAGGGCGATTTCACCACCGCCCTGCCCGTCTCACCCGGCCGCGAGAACAGCGTCATCGGCTGGCTGGCGGAGACGCGGCGCAAGCTGCTGGCCGCCGAGCACGCCCAGGCCCAGGCGGTGGAACGTTATCGGGAGGCGGCGGAACGGCTGCGCGCCAGCGAGGAACGCCTGCGCCGCATGCTCCAGCACCTGCCCACGGCCATCGCCATTTCCGCCCTGGATGAGACGCAGCGGGTATTGTTCTGCAATTCCCAGTTCGTGCGGACCTTCGGCTATACCCCGGCGGACATCCCCACCGTGGCGGATTGGGCCCGGCTGGCCTATCCGGACGCGGACTACCGCGGCGCCACCTTTGCCTGGTGGGACGCGGCCCTGGCGAGGGCCATCACGGCCCAGGGGCAGGTAGAGTCGCGGGAATTCCGCGTCACCCGCCGTGACGGCCAGCAACTGGAGGTGCTGATCAGCGGCGCCGTGGTCGATGACATGCTCATCATCGCCCTGGTCGACATCACCGAGCGTAAGGCGATGGAGGCCCAGTTGCGGGCCAGCGAGGAACGTTTCCGGCTCCTCGCCGCCCATGCCCTGGACAATCTCTGGACCATGGGTCTGGACCAACGTTTACGCTACATCAGCCCTTCCATCGAGACCCTGGTGGGCTACACGGTCGAGGAATACATGGCGCTGACCCTGGAGCAGCAACTCATGCCCGACTCCCTGGCGCTGGCCCAGGTCTATTTCACTGGCCTGCACGAACGCCTCGCCCGTGGCGCGTCCGTCGCGGATTATCCCTTTCGCGGCGAGATCGCCCTCCGCGCCAAAGAAGGTCCCCCGGTGTGGACCGAGATCATCGCCACCCCGCTGGTGGATGAGTCGGGCCGGATGCTGGAACTGGCGGGGGTGACCCGCGACATCCGCGAGCGCAAACGCTACGAAGCGGAACTGCACCAGGCGCGTGATGCCGCCGAGGCCGCCAACCGAAGCAAGAGCGCCTTCCTGGCCCACATGAGCCACGAGATCCGCACCCCCCTGAACGGCGTGCTCGGCATGGCGCAACTGCTCGCCCAGGAGCCCCTGGACGCCAACCAGCAGGCCCTGGTCGCCCGCATCCGTGAGGCCGGGACGACCTTGCTTGGCATCCTCAACGATCTGCTGGACTTTTCCAAGATCGAGGCGGGCCAGTTGCGCCTGGAGTCCCGCCCCATCGATCTGGCGGCCCTCATGACCAAGGTGATCGGCCTGCTGGACCCGGTGGCGCGGACCAAGGGGGTCGAGTTGCATCTGGAGCCCCCGCCCCGCCCCCTGGCCCCGGTGATGGGGGACCCCTTGCGCCTGGAACAGGTGCTGATCAACCTGGGTGGCAACGCCATCAAGTTCACCGACCAGGGTCAGGTCATCATCCAGTTCGGGAGCTGCCAGCACGGCGCCGGCGCCCCCGGGGAACGGCTGTGTTTCGAGGTCTGGGACAACGGTATCGGCATCGCCCCCGAGGCCCTGGCCTCCCTCTTCACCCCCTTCACCCAGGCCGACGCCGGTATCAGCCGGCGGTATGGCGGCACCGGCCTGGGCCTGGCCATCAGCAAGCGCCTGGTCGAGCTCATGGGCGGGGAGATCGGCGTCGAGAGCCAGGTCGGGTTGGGCAGCACCTTCTGGTTCGAACTACCCCTGGTCCCGGCCGACCCGGGGCGGGAAGCGCCACCGGCCCTTCCCGCCCCGCCGACCACGGGTGGACCGGCCCTCACCGGGTTTGGCGTGCTGGTGGTGGATGACGCCGCCCTCAACCGCGAGGTGCTAGAGCGGTCACTGTCGCGGCGGGGGGCGCGGGTCACTCAGGCGGAGAACGGCCAGCAGGCCCTGGACCTGCTGCGGGCCGGGCCCCAGGATTACACGGTGGTCCTGATGGACATCCAGATGCCGGTCATGGATGGTCTGACCGCCACCCGCCAGATCCGGGGTGACCCCGCCCTCGCCCATCTGCCCGTCATCGCCCTGACCGCCGGGGCCCTCCCCGAGGAGCTGGCGACGGCGCGGGAGGCCGGCGTGGACGCGGTCCTGACCAAACCCCTCGATCTGGACGAGCTGGCCGCGCTTCTGGCCACGCGGTTGCAGCACCTGGAAGCGGCCGCCTGACGTGGCCGGTTGGCGCGCGGGGTAGTGGTTGCCTGACCGGAGCCGGTGGGAGCACCGGGTTTCGGCCACCTGACAGGGCCGGTAGGAGCGCCGGCAGCGGCCCCCTGACCGGGGCCGGTTGATCTCGGTCAAGGCATAACCGGGGGTGTCTGCCTAACCTGCTGTTTTATCGAAAACACAGGACCCTCCCCGATGAGCACGGCAGTAAGCGCCCCGGCGGAATCCCGTTATCCACCGGGTGACTTGGCGATCTGGATCTTCATCCTCGCGGAGTTGTCGGTCTTCGCCGTCTTCTTCGCCGCCTATGCCTTCACCCGCATGAACCACGTCGCGCTGTTCAACGACTACCAGTTGACCCTGAATCGTGGCGCGGCCCTGATCAACACCCTGGCCCTGATCACCAGCAGCTATTTCGTGGTGCGGGCCGTGGCCGCCATCCGCGGCGGCGAGGGCCGCCGCTGCGCCGCCTGGCTGGGCCTGGCCATCGCCATGGGTTGCGTCTTCCTGGGGGTGAAGGGCCATGAATACGCCCATCACTTCGGCCAAGGCATCACCCTGTCCACCAACACCTTCTACATGTTTTACCTGTCCCTGACCTTCTTTCACTTCATGCACGTCATCCTCGGCCTGGTGATCCTCACGGCGGTGGCCCTCAAGGCCCGCCAGGGGGGCTATGACGCCCGGGACCATATCGGCGTCGAAACGGGGGCCTCGTACTGGCACATGGTGGACCTGGTGTGGCTGATCCTCTTCCCCCTGGTCTATGTCATGCGCTGAGGTGACCACCATGCGGAGCATCAATCCCCGTTGCCAGCCAGCACCAACAGCTAATTTGACGTGGCCTGACCAGACGGGAGTCGCGACATGAATGACCCCGCGTGGCGCGCCAAGACCGGAGCCTCGTCATGAGCAGCCCCTCCACCTTTCCCCGTCCCTGCACCCGCGTCTACCTGGTCCTGATCGTCCTGACCTTCGCCACCTACCTGGTCGGCGAACTGGGGCTGAGCGGCCTCGCCGCCGCCCTGCTCGTCCTGGCCGGCGCCCTGGTCAAGGGCCACCTGGTGGGTGATTTCTTCATGGGTCTGCATGGCCTGCGCGGCCCCTGGCGCTGGGTCATCCCGATCTGGCTGCTCCTGATCGGGTTCCTCATCACCACGGCCTTTACCCTGACACCCCTTTAGGACTTGTTCATGTCCCTTTCCGACACCCTCGTGGTCGATGCCACGGCGAACCCCATCCACTACCAGCCCCAGGGACGGGAGGTGGAGACCTTCGAGCAGGCCTTCCACCACCGCCTGCCGGTGATGATCAAGGGCCCCACGGGCTGCGGCAAGACGCGACTGGTGCGCTACATGGCCCAGCGCCTGGGTCGGCCCCTCTACACCGTCGCCTGTCACGACGACCTGACCGCCGCGGACCTGGTGGGCCGGCACCTCATCGGCGACAACCGCACCTTCTGGTCCGATGGCCCCCTGACCCGTGCGGTGCGTGAGGGCGCCATCTGCTACCTGGACGAGGTGGTGGAGGCGCGCAAGGACACCACCGTGGTACTGCACCCCCTGACCGACGACCGTCGCATCCTGATCCTGGAGCGCACCGGCGAGACCCTGGAGGCCCCGCCCGGCTTCATGCTGGTGGTGTCCTACAACCCCGGCTACCAGAACCTGCTCAAGGGCATGAAGCCCAGTACCCGCCAGCGGTTCGTCGCCCTCAGCCTGGGCTTCCCCCAGCCGGAACTGGAGGTCGCCATCCTGATGCGGGAGACGGGCATCGACCATCCCCTGGCCCGCCGCCTGGTCACCCTGGCTGGGGCCCTGCGCACCCTCAAGGACCACGACCTGGAGGAAGGCGCCTCCACCCGCCTGCTGGTCTACGCCGCCACCCTCATCCGGGGCGGCATGCCCCCCCTGGAGGCCTGCCACGCCGCCCTGGTGGAGCCCCTCACCGACGACGCCGAGACCATCGCCGCCCTGCGGGAGGTCATCCATGCCAGCCTGGGGTGAAAAATAATGGGTTCGTTTCGCAAAATGCCCTTTATCGGCGCATCCCAAAAATGGCTTTGTTCCGCAAAACGGCCTTTTTCGCGCTCCCCGTCGGTTGCGTTCGTTTCGTAGTGGGGCCTCCCCCGCGACCCGACGCACCCACCCGCTTGACGGCTGAAGTCAGGGGCTGGATGGCGCGCGTCGGTGATTTTTCCCCCAGCATCCGTGGGATAACCTTGTCCATAGCCGGGGGTAACCCGCCGCCAGGTCGCGCCGCCAGTCCTTTTGCCGTATAAAGACTACGTCACCCTTCCCCGTGGTTGTCCATGTCCATCCCTCCCCCCCTTGGCCCTCCCGCGCTGGCGGGCAACGGTCATCCGCCCGCGACCTGGCGCCTCGGTCTGGTGCTGGCGCTGGCCTATATCCTGCTGGGAGCCCCGGGGGTGCTGCTGGGTTCACCGGCCCCGGTCTTCCCCGCCGCCGGTCTGGCGCTGGCGGCCTTCCTCTGGTTTGGCCACCGGGCCCTGCCTGGCCTGTGGCTGGGGGCCTTGGCCCTCAACCTTGGCCTCCACTGGTTTATCGCGCCCTGGCTGGGGCAGGGATCCTTTCTCACGCCGCTGGCCGTGGCCGCCAGCATCGCCAGTGGTGCTACCCTCCAAGCCGGGGTCGGGGTCTGGCTGGTGCGGCGGTGGCAGGGGGAGATCTGGCGCACCCTGGCCCGGGAGCAGGAGGTCCTGCGCTTCCTCCTGCTGGGGGGCGTCCTGGCCGGGGTGGTGTCGACGACCGTCGGCACCAGCGCGCTGGCGGCCGCCGGTCTGATCGGGTCTACCGAGTTCGCCTACACCTGGTGGACCTGGTACGTCGGGGACGTCATCGGCATCCTCCTCTTCACCCCGCTGATCCTGGCCCTGCTCGATCGCCAGGACCCCCTATGGCGCGAGCGCCGGCGACGGCTGTTCTTGCCCATGGTGATCGTCATGGCCCTGGCGGTCATGGCCTTTCATGGCACCGGGTGGAGGGAAAGCCAGGATCGGCGGGACGAGCTGCGCCAGGTCGGCGAGGCCATCGCCCGCGACCTCGGCAACCGCCTGCACACCCATCGCGAGGTCCTGTCCGCCCTGCGGCATTTCATCGAGGCCAAGCCCGAGCTAAGCTTCGCCGAGTTCGAGCGCTTCACCCGCGCCAGCCTGGCCGACAACCCGGACCTGCTCGCCCTGAATTTCAACCCCCTGGTGAGCGGGGCGGAACGGGACGCCTTCGAGGCGCGCATGAGCCAACAGGTCCCGTCGGGGAGCTTTCGTATTTTGGAGCGCGACCAGGAGCGGCGGCCGATTCCTGCCGGGGCCCGACCTGAGTATGTCCCAGTGACCTACATCGTGCCTTGGGAGCGCAACCAGGCCGCGCTGGGATACGACAATCTGTCCGAGCCGGTGCGCCGCGCCGCCACCGAGCGCGCGCGCGCCAGCCGCCATCTGGCGGTGGCGGCCCCCCTCGCCCTGGTGCAGGAGGACACTAGGCATGTCGGGATGCTGGAGATGCTCCCGGTCGAGAACCTGACGGCGCCCGACGCGGAGGGCCGGCCACGCCTGCTGGGTTTCGTGGTCGGGGTGGTTCGCGTCGACCAACTCATCGCCCTCGCCACCCAGGGCAAGATCCCCGACGGCTTGCGCTTGCGCGTGAGCGCCTCGCGGGACCAGACCATGGCGACCAGCCCGTCCCCGGCGCCGCTGGCGGGGGAGACGTTGCTCTATCCCCCGGTCGCGGAGCCTGGCCCGCCGGTCCTCGCGGATAGCGGGGCGCGGTGGCAGGGGCCACTGCGGGTGGGCGACCAGGACTGGACCCTGGTCCTCACCGCCACCCCAGCCTATCTACAACAACACCGCTCCTGGGCCGCCTGGGGCATCGGCATGGTCGGACTGCTCTTTGCCGCCCTACTGCAGATCCTGCTGCTCGGCTTCACCGGCCGGACCTATCTGAGCCAGCGGCAGAATGCCGCCCTGGAGGCCGAGATCACCGAGCGCAAGCTGGCCGAGCAGGCCCTGCGCGCCAGCGAACAGCGCTATCGCGAACTGAGCGCCGAGCTGGAGGGCAAGGTGGAGGAGCGCACCGCGGCCTTGCGCGACGCCAACGAGGAGCTCAACCGCCTGGCGACCACGGACAGCCTGACCGGGGCCTGGAACCGGCGCTATTTCGAGCAGGCCGCCGCCTTCGAGATCGCCCGCCATGACCGGTATGGCAAAGCCGGCCTGGCGCTGGTGCTGTTCGATATTGACCACTTCAAGCGCATCAACGACCAGCATGGCCATCCGGTGGGCGACCAGGTCCTGGTCGAGTTGACCCAGCGGGTGCGCCATCGGCTGCGCGCCACGGACATCCTGGCCCGCTGGGGGGGCGAGGAATTCGTGGTGCTGCTGCCCCACTGCGACAGGGATCAGGCCGTCACCCTGGCTGAGAAGCTCCGCCACCTTATCGCCGCCGAACCCTTCCCGGGGGCTGGCGCCCTGACGGCCAGTTTCGGGGTCGCGGCATACCAGGCTGAGGAGACGCTCGCCACCTGGATCCAGCGGGTGGATGAGGCCCTCTATGCCGCCAAGGCCGGCGGTCGGGACCAGGTCCGCGTGGCGGGGTGGGCGCTAGGCCCGTCGCCTGGGGCGCGGTAGGGGCCGGATAAAAAGGGTAAGTCCCGGGACGGTCAGGTGAGGCGGGGTAGGGACGGATCAGGCACAATACGGCCAGGCACGACAAGACAACAGGCCGCCCGGGCACTGACACCCGGGGGCGGCGGCACTGATCACGAGGCATAGCAGTCATGAACGAAGCAAGCGGATCGATCCCGCGGCACGGGGGGCAGGCCTGGCGCTGGCTGCTGCCGCTGGTCGCCATCACCCTGCTGATCGGTGCCCTAAGCCTCTGGGCCTATGGCGTCTTCAGCGCCGGGATCCGCGACGAGGCCGCCCGCACCCTGGCCGGCATTGCCGAGGAGAAGCGCGCGACGATCGAGCATTGGCTGGCGGATATCGAAAGCGATGCCCGGACCTTCTTCACCGGAACCTCGACCACCCGGTTGCTGCTGGAGGATTGGATCGCCGGCGACCGGCGGGACACTGCCCTGCTGAGCCGGCTGCGCGCGCGACTGGAGGAGGTCGCCCGGGAGCGCGACTGGGACGGCCTGACCCTGTACGACGATGGGGGCGAGCCCCTGATGGAGATCGGCACTGGTGCGGCGTGGGTGCCGGCGGAGCGGGTGCGGGACCTCCTGCGCCGCCCGCGGCTCGAACGTCTCGACGCGCGGCCGGGTACCGACGGGGTCTGGCGCCTGGGCGTGTTGGTGGCGGTGGGCAGTGAGGATGGGCCGCCCCTGGGGGTGGCCGCGCTCACCTGGGACCTGGCGGAGGCGCTGCATCCCGTGTTGGCGGCCCAGCCGGCCACGGTCCACAGTTCCGCTTTCGCCCTGGCGCGGCGCGAGGGCGACACGGTGCGCTTTCTCGTCACCCTGGACAAGGCCCGGGTCGGGGAACAAAGGTCCTTCCGCGAGTGGCCCCGCCAGGCGAGCGTCATGGCGGCGCAAGGCCAGCGCGGCATCATCGAAGGGGCACTGGATCATCGCGGGGTACCGGTCCTGGGCTACGCGACCGCCATCGCCGGCTCGCCCTGGATCCTGCTCGCCAAGATCGACCAGGAGGAGGCTGACGCCGAGCTCCGTGAATTGGTCCTGGCCCTGACCCTCGCCACCCTGCTGGCACTGATCCTGCTCCATGCCATTGGCTTTGGCCTCTGGCGCTGGGACCGGCAGCGGCGCGCCGCCATCGCCCGGGAGCGCGAGGAGGGACTGCGCCGCCAGGAGCAGCAGACCCGCCAGTTGCTGGACGCCATCCTCACCAGCTCCGCCGACGCCCTCTTCGCCAAGGATCTCGCGGGCCGCTATCTCCTGGCGAATCAGCCCTGCGCCAAGCACCTGGGCCTGACGGTCGAGCAGCTCCTGGGCCACCGCGATGAGGAACTGCTCCCGCCCGCGATCGCCGCGACGCTCCAGGCACAGGACCGCCGCGTGCTGGCCGGCGAGACCCTCCTCAACCTGGAGCAAGAGTTTGCCCTGCTCAGTGGCGAGGGCACCTATCTCACCACCAAGGCCCCCCTGCGCGATGCCAAAGGGGCCATCATCGGCCTCTATGGTATCTCTCGCGACGTTACCGAGCGCCAGCGCCAGGAGGCGGCCCTGCGGGCGGCCGAGGCGACCGCCGCCCGCCTCCAGGGGGAGATGCGCTGGAAGGATGCCTTGGAGGCGGCCGGTCACGGCGTCTGGGACTGGCACGTCGACAGTGGCCATGTGGACTTATCCCTTACCTTGATACGGATGTTCGGCTACGACGAGGCGGACATCGGCCCCGACGTGTCGGAATGGAGCCGTCGCGTGCATCCGGACGACCTGGCCGCGACTCAGGCCGCCCTGCAGGCCCATCTCGCGGGCGAGACGCCCGGTTACGCGTCCATCCACCGCTTGCGCTGCAAGGACGGCGGCTGGAAATGGACTCTCGACTGCGGCGCGGTGTTCGAGCGCGATGCCGCTGGCAAGCCATTGCGCATGCTCGGCACCCACACCGACATCACCGCCCAGATGGAAGCGGAAGAGCGGCTGCGCGAGAGCGAGGAACGGGCGCGCCGGCAATGGATCGAGCTGGAGGCCATCTACACCACTGCCCCGGTGGGCCTCTTCGTCCTGGATCGCGACCTGCGCTTCCTGCGCCTCAACGACCGGCTGGCGGAGATGAACGGCCTGCCGGTCGCCGCCCACCTGGGACGGCGGGTGCGGGAGATCGTGCCCGATGTGGCCGACGTGGCCGAACCTCTGTTCCAGGGGGTCCTCGACCGCGGCGAGCCCCTGCTGAACATCCAATTGAGCGGCGAGACCGCCGCCCAACCCGGGGTCCACCGCCATTGGCGGGAGCACTTCTACCCGATGCGCGACGCCAGCGGTCAGATCGTCGGCATCAATGGCGTCGTCGAAGAGATCACCGAGATCAAGCGCATCGAGGCGGAGATCCGCGCCCTCAACACCGACCTGGAGGCCAAGGTGGCGGCCCGCACCGCCGAGGCGGAGGCCGCCAGCGCCGCCAAGAGCGAATTCCTGGCCCACATGAGCCACGAGATCCGCACCCCGCTCAATGCGGTGCTGGGCCTGGTCCAGGTGATGGAGCAATCGTCCCTGACCCCCGCGCAGCGCGGCCTGATCGAGCGCATCCGGACCGCCGGCCACTCCCTGCTACTACTGCTCAACGAAATTCTCGACTTCTCCAAGATCGAGGCCGGGCAGATTCAACTGGAGGCCCGGCCCTTCGTCCTGGCCCCGCTGCTGCACCAGATCGACTCCCTTCTGGGGGCGGCCGCCCGGGCCAAGGGCCTGCGCTTCGCCACCGACGCCGCGTCGCTGCCCGACGGCGCCCTGGTCGGCGACCCCCTGCGCCTGGAGCAGGTCCTGACCAACCTGATCGGCAATGCCATCAAGTTCACCGACCAGGGCGAGATCAGGCTGAGCATCCGCACCCTGGAGGCGTCCGAGACCAGCGCGCGGCTGCGCTTCGCCGTCACCGATACTGGCATCGGCATCGCCCCGACGGTCCTGCCGCAACTCTTCAAAGCCTTCAAGCAGGCCGATACCGGCATCAGCCGCCGCTTTGGTGGCACCGGGCTGGGCCTGGCGATCAGCAAACGCCTGGTGGACCTGATGGGCGGCACGCTCGGCGTCGACAGCCAGGCAGGCGCGGGCAGCACCTTCTGGTGCGAGCTGGCTTTCCCACGTTCAGCCGCCGACCCGGAGCCGAGCGCGGCGACGCCGGCGGCAAGGATGGCCACCGAGGGTCCACGCCTGGCCGGCCGCCACTATCTGATCGTCGATGACAACGTGCTGAACCTTGACGTGCTGGAGCGGATGCTGGAACTGGAAGGCGCCCGCGCGACCCGCGCCAATGATGGCCGCGAGGCCCTGGCGCGGCTCAAGACTCAGGCCAATGACTTCGACGGATCGCGGTGACCGCCGGGGTGCTCAAGGTGGAGCAGGACCGGGCGCGCGAGGCCGGGGTGGACGAGGTGCTGCCGAAACCGGTGGACCTGGACCGCCTGGTGGCGGTCCTGAGCCGCTGGGCGCCCCGCGCGGGGGGCGGGCCGGTGGGGGAGGAGGTGGGGGCCGCAGTCCCCGGCGCTCCCGGTACCACGATGGCCATCACCCCGGGGGACGATACCGGGGTAGCCAGGTCACGGGTCCCCTTGGCGCGAGCGCTGGCGACGGGGCCTGCGGTGGCGGAGCGACCGACGGGTCCCGCGCCCGCGGCCAACGCCCTGCCCGCCATCGACGGCATCGATCAGGCCCGCGTCGCCGCGGCGATGTCGCCTTCTACCGACGGCTGCTGAGCGGTCTGGTCGCCGAGGCGCGCGGCCTGCCCGCGCAAGTCCGGGCCGATTTGGCGCAAGGGGCCGATACGGAGGCCGCCGCGCGCCTGCACCGGCTGCGCGGGGCCGCCGCCAATGTGGGGGCCCTGGAGCTGGCGGCGGCGCTCCAGCGACTGGAGGCAGTCCTGCGGGAGGACCCCGGGGCGGCCCAAGCGGCAGGACAAATGGCGGTAGCAAGGGAGGCCATGGGCCAGGAAGGGTCAGTGATCCTGGCCCGTCTGGCCGAGGTCGAGGCCCAGGTCGCGACCCTGCTGGCGTCCGCGGAGGACTGGTTGGCGCAGGCCACGCCGGCTGAGCCGAACACGGCGGTCGCCCCCCCGGCGGGTGGCGCCACGGTGGCGCTGGACCCGGACAAGCTCGCCGCGCTGCGCGCCGCCCTGGCGACCAATCGCCCGCGCCCCGCCCGGCACCTATTCGCCGAATTGCGGCCGGCGCTGGTCGGCCTGTACGGGGAGGCCCCGGTGGCGGCCTTGGCGGCGCGGCTCGATGAGCTTGAGTTTGCCGCCGCGCTGCACGGGCTAGCTGACTTGATGCCGACCCCGGACGCCGCCGTGAGCCCATCCCCGGCCGCCCCATCCCAGGATACTTGAGGCTTGTCGCCTGAAGGAGATACCGATGAACCCAGACCAGCCCCCCCACCTGCTGATCGTCGATGACGCCCCAACCAATATCGAGGTGCTGCTCAATATCCTGGGGGAGGACCATGAGGTGACCTTTGCCACCTCCGGGGCCGAGGCCCTGGACCTCCTGGCCCCGGGCGATCTGCCGGAGTTGATCCTCCTGGATGTCATGATGCCGGGGATGGACGGCTTTCAGCTTTGCGAACGACTCAAGGCGGATCCGCTCACCCGCGACATCCCGGTGATCTTCGTCACTGCCCGGACTGACGCCGAGAGCGAGACCCGCGCCCTGGCGGCCGGTGGGGTCGATTTCATCCACAAGCCCGTGAATGAGGCGGTGGTGCGGGCGCGGGTGCGGCTGCAACTGGCGCTGCGGCGCCAGACCCGGGACCTGGAATGTCGTCTGACCGAGATCGCCCAGGCCCATGAGCAACTGCGGCAGGCCCATGAACAACTGCAAGTGCTGTGGCAGGCCGTCGAGCAGAGTCCGACTTCCATTCTCATCACCGATCGCGCCGCCTGCATCGAGTATGTGAATCCGGCGTTCACGCGGGAGAGCGGCTATGAGGCCGCGGAAGTCCTGGGCCACAATCCCCGGCTGCTCAAGTCCGGCCTGACCGATCCGGCCGTCTTCCGCGCGATGTGGGACCAAGTCGCCCGCGGCGAGCCTTGGGTGGGTGAGCTGATCAATCGGCGCAAGAATGGCGAGACCTATTGGGAAGAGGCCCATATCGCCCCGGTCAAGGACGATGGTGGGGAGATCTCGCGCTACGTAGCGGTGAAGCTCAACATCACCGAGCGCAAGGAGGCCCATGAACGGCTGGCCTACATGGCCAATCACGACGTGCTGACCGACCTGCCCAACCGGGTCCTGTTCTTCGAGCGGGTCGATCAGGCCCTGGCCCTGGCGCGTCGTAACGGCACCCGTTTGGCGCTGCTGTTCATCGATCTGGACAAGTTCAAGCCGGTCAATGACACCTGGGGGCATGCCGTGGGCGATCAGCTCCTGCAAGCGGTGGCCCGGCGGCTGACCGGGCGGCTGCGTGACGCGGATACGGTGGGGCGCATCGGGGGGGATGAATTCGTCATCCTGCTCAATGAGGTCGGAGAGGAGGACGACGCAGCCCAGGTCGCCGATGAGCTGCGCCTCAGCCTGGCCCAGCCCTTCGATCTCGCCGGCCTGACCCTGAGCATCTCGGCCAGTATCGGCATCGCCCTGTTTCCCGATCACGGCCAGGACGCCATCGAGCTGGCCCACCATGCCGATGATGCCATGTATCAGGCCAAGCAGGCCGGTGGGGATGGGCTGCGGCTGTTTGCGGGTGAGGCCTCCTGATGGGCCCGTGTCCACCTCGCCGCCAAGGCTCTATTATGCCCTGGTGGGACAAAACGGCCCCGGCCGGGCCAACTCCCAAAAAATTAGCGCACCAGGATCACGCGGCTGTCGGTTGAAGATGTTCATGGCGCTGAATGAGACGCCCATGAGTCCCGATTGATCTCGGTCAAGGTCGGTAAGCAGTTGCCTGCCTAAGGTAAATCGCTGAGGGATTCTTACCGAAGCAACAAAAACCCCATGCCACGCTTATCGAGCCCCCGCCAAACGCCAGCCAATCCGGAAGCCCCGGTAGCGCCCCTAACTGGAGGGCCAGACTAAATGGAGGAGCAAGTCGGCGCCCTCTGGCATCGCCTCATCACCCGGGCCAGCGAACGGCGTTATCCGGAGGCGGCGGTGCGGCTGGAGGACATGGCCCTCACCCTGGGCATCGTCTTTCGCGCCCTGGGTGGCGACGCGGGGTTGGAGGTAAAGGCCGGGGACGCGTACGCCCATGGCGCCCGCCGCGGGCTGCTGGCGCGCATCGCCGGGTCCGGCAGCCGCATGGCCCTGGCCTGGCGCGATGACCGCGCCTTGCTGCTGCCGCCGGTCATCGACCGCTTTCCGGAGCCGGGTCTCAACCGCGATCTCTATCTGTGGCTGGCGGCCCTGGCCACTGGCGAGGCCCAGGCGGACGACGACTGGCTCACCGGCAATCAGCGCCTGGCCCGCTCCGCCCTGGCGCGTTTTCCCGGTCTGGAGGCGCGCTACCAGCGGCTGGTCGCGGCCCACCTCGCCGAGCGGCCCGATCCGGCTCATCTACCCCCCGCCGAAGCCACGGCCGAGATCGCCATTCGCCAGGCCCTGGCCGATCCCGGTAGTGTCAGCGGCCTGTTTCTGGCCCATTCCCAGCCTGATGATCCATCCTCGGTCCAAAAGCCGGCTGCGGCAATCGGCACAATCCAATCCGACCCCCCCTTGCCCCCCTCCCCCTTGCCACCTCCCGCGAGGGGAGGGGGAGAAGCTAGGTTCTTCATGGATATGCATCGCTCTTCCCTGGATGGGGATGCTTGCGGAGGCGGACGAAAACGCCCTTCTCAGTCCCGGTGGCAACGACACCACCCGCCCCTGCCCGTGCCCCTCTGGCTCCATCCGGACCCGCCCCTGCCCCAGGGCGCCGCCCCCGCGCCCCCTGACCCCGAAGACCAGGAGCGGACCCCGGACGAGGCCAGCGCCGACCTGGGCCGGCGCCGCCGCCAGGCCGAGCGGGCCGAGATGCCGAAGAAGGACGCCGGCTTCATCGGCATCCGCATGGAGAACATCTTCACCTGGGGCGAATACGTCCGCGTCGATCGCGCCACCGACGAGGAGGACGACCTGGACCGCGCCAAGGCCGCCGCCGAGGACATGGACCAGATCGCCGTTGCCCGCGACCGCAAGGCCAGCGGCGCGCGGCTGCGCTTCGACCTCGACCTGCCTGCCGCCAGTGAGGACGACCTGATCCTCAGCGATGGCGAACGCCTGCCGGAATGGGACTGGAAACAGCGCCGTCTGCTGCCGGACCACTGCCGCATCCAGGAAATGCTCGCCGCCGAGGCCCCGCCCTGCCCCCTCCCCGACCACCAGCGCCGCACCGCCAAGCGTCTGCGCGACCAGTTCCAGGCCCTAGCCCCGGCGCGTACCTGGCTGCGCGGTCGCCCCGACGGTCAGGCCATCGACCTCGACGCCTACCTGCGCTTCGCCACTGACCGCCGGGCCGGGGCCCAGGGCGACGCCAGCCGCCTCTACGCCGAGATGCGCAGCGGCGCCCGGGACCTGGCCTGCCTGCTGCTCGCGGACCTGTCCCTGTCCACCGACACCTGGATCGACAACCGCGGCCGGGTCATCGACGCCATTCGCGACAGCCTCTTCCTTTTCGGCGAGAGTCTGGCCGCCACCGGTGATCGCTTCGCCATGCTCGGCTTCAGCTCCCGCCGCCGCGACCCGGTGCGCGTTCACCGCCTCAAGGGCTTTGGCGAGCCCTATGGCCCGACGATCCGCGGCCGGATTCAGGCCATCAAGCCCGGCTACTACACCCGCCTGGGGGCCGGCATCCGCCACGCCGCCAAACGCCTGGCCCTGGAGCCCGCCGGCCGCCGCCTGCTGCTGATCCTCACCGACGGCAAGCCCAACGACCTGGACCGCTACGAAGGTCGCTGGGGCATCGAGGACACCCGGCACGCCGTGGGCGAGGCCCGCCGCCAGGGCCTGGAGCCCTTCTGCGTCACCATCGACCCGGAGGGCAACGACTATCTGCCCCATCTTTTCGGTACCGGGGGTTATGTCGTCATCCGCAACCCCGCCGAACTGCCCTCCCGCCTCCCCCTGCTCTATGCCCGGCTAACGGCGGCGACCTGAGTCATTGACCAAATGAAAATCCAATTTTAATACCCCGCCTCCTCGACTGGCGGTCGTTGGCACCAGAACTGTCCAGGATTCCGGTTGATCTCCGTCAAGGTCTCCATCGCGCATCCCGCCTAAGTTGAATCGCTGAGGAATTCCCTTTCGCGGCGGTTCATTCCCATGCTTCACCTTCACCTTCCAATCCCCCGGCGCACCCTCCCCCTGCTCGCCTTCCTGGTACCCCTGGTCGGGGTCTTTCTCTGGCTGGCCCTGACCACCGGCCCCCTGGCGCCGATCCCGGTGACCCTGGCGACCGTCCAGGTGGACGGTATCACCCCCAGCCTCTTTGGCGTCGGCACCGTGGAGGCGCGTTACACCTATCGTATCGGCCCCACCTTTGCCGGTCGGGTCAGCCGGGTGGAGGTGCAGGTGGGCGAGCGGGTCAAGGCCGGCCACTTGCTGGGGGAGATGGACCCGGTGGACCTGGATGACCGGGTCGCCGCCCAGGAGGCGGCCCGACGCCGGGCCGAGGCCGGGGTGGCGGCGGCCCGCGCCCAGATGGACGATGCCCAGGCGCGCCGCGACTTCGCCGCGGCCCAGGTCAAACGCTACGAGCAACTCCTCCTGGCCAAGACCGCCAGCGAGGACACCGTCGAGGCCAAGCGTCAGGAGGCGCAGGTAGCCGAGGCCGGACTCCAGGCCGCCCGCGCCAATCGGGAATCCGCCGAGCAAGAGCTAAAACGGGTCGAGGCCGAACACGAGGCCCTGGTGCGCCAGCGCGCCAACCTGCGCCTGGTGGCGCCGGTCGATGCCCTGGTGGTGGCGCGGGAGGCGGAGCCGGGCAGTACCCTGGTGGCGGGCCAGTCGGTGGTGGAGGTGATCGATGCCGGGCAACTCTGGATCGACACCCGCTTCGACCAGCTCGGCGCCGGCGGTCTGGCGGCCGGACTTCCGGCGCGGATCAGT
>JAGVUH010000304.1 GCA_019136395.1 Gammaproteobacteria bacterium | reverse complement strand
AGATCCGCCACGAAGGAACTGCCCCAGGGCATGGCGCTGAAGAGGGAGGGATGGAAGGTCCGCAGACCCAGCAGGACGTAGCCGCCATCCCGCGCCGGGATGAGCGCCGCCTCGTGCCCGTGCAGCGCCCTGGCGGCCTCCCGCAGGCGGTGAGGGGTCAAGGCCGGACAATCGCTGCCCATCAGCAGGACCGGCTCGCCCGCATCCAGATAGCCTTGGGCCGGCCGGGCCATGCGCGCCCCCAGATCGCCCTCGCCCTGGTCACTCCAGAACAGGAGGGGCCCCGGGGACTCCATCTGACTGAGAGTCGACAGCCATAGCTGCCAGTCCGGATGCTCCGGGGCGGGACTGGCGCACAACTCCACCGGCCCCAGGTCGGCCTCCAAAGCCTGCGTCAGGGCATGGCTCAGAAGCCGACCGGCCAGCCGCGCCGCGCCTTCCGCCCCCAGGGCCGGGATCAGCCGGGTCTTGACCCGCCCGGGCACCGGCGCCTTGGCGAAGATCAGGATGCGAGTCTGGATCACTGCGGGCGCCGCTCGTCCGATGGGCTGGCTGCCTGCCCATCCACCTGCACGTCCACCTGCCTTGCTGCCGGCCCGGCTGCTGGTCGGGCCGCTGGTCCGGCTGCCGTCTCCGTCCCCTGGAAGCGCTCGTCCGCTGGCCTGGCTGCCCGACCTTCCACCTGCATGTCCACCTGCCTTGCTGCCAGCCCGGCTGCTGGTTCCGCTGCTGGCCCGGCTGCCGTCTCCGTCCCCTGGCACCGCTCGTTCGCCGGCCTGGCTGTCCGATCTTCCACCTGCACTTCCGCCTGCCTGGCAGCCAAACTGGTTACCTTCTCCGTCTGGGCGGGGAGGCGATAGCGGGCTGCCAGGGACTCCGCCGGCACCCCGCGCCAGTAGTCGAAGCGCAGGCGCCACATCAGGAGGATGGTGCGCCAGGGACCTTGGCTTTCCCAGCGCCGGCCGGAGGTCAGCACCCGTTGCCGCAGGCAGACCGGCGGTCCCAGGCGCTTGAGCCGTTGCGACAGGGCGATGTCCTCCATCAGCGGCTGGTCCGGGAAGCCGCCCACGGCGGTGAAGGCTTCGCGGCGGACGAAGATCGCCTGGTCCCCGGTGGCGATGCCGGTCAGGCGGGAGCGCAGGTTCATCAGCAACGCCACGACCTTCAGCACCCAGGGCCTTCCCGCGATCAGGACATCGAAGCGTCCCCAGAGCCGCCGCCGCAGGGCCGCCTGGATGAGCGCGACGGCGTCCGCCGGCAGGCGGGTATCGGCGTGGAGAAAGACCAGGGCCTCACCTTGGGCCACGGCGGCGCCGGGCCCGACCCCGGGGGGCGGTGAGGACCCGGTCGACCCAGGGGGCCGCCAGGTCGGGGGTGCCATCACGGCTACCGCCATCGACCAGAATGACCTCATGACCCTGGGCGCGCAGGGGCTGAAGGGGGGACAGGGTCGCCATCAGGCCCGCCGCCTCGTCCAAGGCTGGCAGAATGAAGGTCAGGCGCATGGCGAGTAGGTTTGCTGCAGACCCTGTCCCAGCGCCCAGCGCCATGGCCTAGGTCAGGGCACCACCGCAACTGCTGCCCTGCCCGGCGGTGCAACCGTAACAGTGATCGGCGACGACGATGGGCGTCGCGTTGAAATCCGCCACCAGGAGGTCGCGCAGGTGTGGCCTCCGGCTGTCGCCATTCGCCGGATTTCCACCGCCCCCATGTTCACCAGCTCTATTTCCGAAGGCTTCACTGTTGCTGGCTCCACCAGTTCCATTGTTGCCATGTCCATCTTCGCCAGCTTCATTTCCCCCACTGCCACTTATGCCGGCCCCACCGCCGCCGGACCGCTTTCCGCCATCACCTATCAGCCCCAGCCCCAACTGCTGATTGAAATCACAGTCATAGAGCCAGCCTTGCCAGTCGACGCTGATCAGGTCGCGACACATCACCTGGTCCAGATTGGCGGGGCGAAAACTGTCCTTGAGCAGGCGCAGGTAATCGTCGAATTGCCCCCGGCTGAGCAGGGTGCTGCCAAAGCGCTGGATGGGCATGTTGGTCAGGATGAGCAGGCGGCTGAAGACAATGCCGTAACGGTCGCCCAATTCCCGCCGGTAGGCAGCCTCCAGGTCCGCCTGGCCGGGGGGCAGGCTGGCGTCGCCGGGGTTGTAGACCAGGTCCAGGTCCAGTCCGCTCCCCGGCTGGCCGTAACCGAGGGCATTGAGGCGCCGCAGGCCGGCGATGCTGCGGGCATGGACCCCCTGGCCCCGTTGGCGGTCCACGTTATCCTCCAGATAGCATGGCAGGGAGGCGACGACTTGGACCCCCTGGTGGGCGAGAAAGTCCGCCAGGTCCTCCTGACCGGGTTCGGAGAGGATGGTCAGGTTACAGCGGTCGAGCACCCGCGCCCCCAGGCGCCGGGCCTCCCGCACCAGTTCACGAAAGCGCGGATGCAGCTCCGGGGCACCGCCGGTGAGGTCGAGGGTCGGCAGGCCGCGAGCGCTGAGCACCTGGGGGATCAGGTCGATATTCGCATCGGCCATTCGCTCGCTCCGCCCGGGACCGGCGTTGACGTGGCAGTGCAGGCAGCTCTGGTTACAGCGGTAGCCAAGATTGACCTGCAAGGTGGTCAGGGTACGCCGATGCAGCGGTGGGAAATCGGTAGCACGCAGGCGGGACAGGGTGTCGAGCATGGTGAGGCACTCAGAGGTGGTTCGGCGGCCGGTGGACGGAGTGAACCGGCCACTGACGCCCGCGGCTGGCCCGGCAACCGTCAATCACGGCATTGAATGCCGTCCAGGTCGTCAGTATAACGGCTGGCGCCAACCACCCTTCATTGCAGGATCGC
>JAGVUH010000650.1 GCA_019136395.1 Gammaproteobacteria bacterium | reverse complement strand
CGGGTCCTGGGTCGCCACCCCCACCGGGCAGGTGTTGAGGTGGCACTTGCGCATCATGATGCAGCCGGCCACGATCAGGGGCGCGGTGGCGAAACCGAACTCGTCGGCGCCGAGCAGGGCGCCCACCACCACGTCGCGGCCGGTGCGCAGGCCGCCGTCCACCTGGACGGCGATGCGCCCCCGCAACCGGTTCAGCACCTGGGTCTGATGGGTCTCCGCCAGGCCGATTTCCCAGGGGGAGCCGGCGTGCTTGATCGAGGTCAGGGGCGAGGCGCCGGTGCCGCCCTCGTAGCCGGAGATGGTGACGTGGTCGGCATGGGCCTTGGCCACCCCGGCGGCGACGGTGCCCACCCCCACCTCCGACACCAGCTTCACCGAGATGCGCGCCCGGGGATTGACGTTCTTCAGGTCATGGATGAGCTGGGCCAGGTCCTCGATCGAGTAGATGTCGTGATGGGGCGGCGGGGAGATAAGCCCCACGCCAGGGGTGGAGTGACGCACCCGGGCGATCTGGGCGCTGACCTTGTGGCCGGGGAGCTGGCCGCCCTCGCCGGGTTTGGCCCCCTGGGCCATGCTTGATCGCCGAGCGCTGGGGGTTGGGCGAGCCGTCGGCCAGGGGCTGGAAGCGCTCCGGCTCCTCGCCGCCCTCGCCGGTGTTGGACTTGCCCCCCAGGCGGTTCATGGCCCGGGCCAGGGTGGTGTGGGCCTCCTGGGAGATGGAGCCGAAGGACATGGCCCCAGTGGCGAAGCGCTTGACGATCTCCCGGGCCGGCTCGACCTCCTCCAGGGGCACGGGATGACGGTCCAGGGCCAGCTCGAACAGGCCGCGCAGGGTCAACAGGCGCTCATTCTGGTCATTGATCGCCCGGGCAAATTCCTCATAGGTCTTCCAGTCATTGGCCCGGCTGGCGTGCTGGAGCTGGGCGATGGTATCCGGCGTCCAGGCGTGGGCCTCGCCGCAGACGCGGAAGGCGTAGTCACCGCCCACGTCCAAGGCGTTCTCGTAAAGGGGATTGGCGCCGAAGGCGTCGGCGTGCCAGCGCACCGCCTCCTCGGCGATCTCCCGCAGGCCCACGCCCTCGATGCGGCTGGCGGTGCCCGTGAAGTAGTCGGCGACGAAGTCGCTGGACAGGCCCACGGCGTCGAAGATCTGGGCGCCGCAGTAGGACTGGTAGGTGGAGATGCCCATCTTGGACATGACCTTGAGCAGGCCCTTTTTCACCGCCTTGAGGTAGCGCCCGTGCAGCTCGGGCTCGCTGAGCCGCTCCGATAGCTTGGGCCGCAGGGCGGAGAGGGTGTCGAAGGCCAGGTAGGGATTGATGGCCTCGGCGCCATAGCCGGCCAGGACGGCGAAGTGGTGCACCTCCCGCGCCGCCCCCGTCTCGATCACCAGGCCGGAGGCGGTGCGTAGGCCCATGCGCACCAGGTGATGATGGACGGCGGACACCGCCAGCAGGGCGGGGATAGGCAGGTGGTCGGCGTCCACCCCGCGGTCGGATAGGACCAGGATGTTGAAGCCATCGCGCACCGCCTTCTCCGCCGTCGCGCACAGCAGGGCCACCGCCGGCTTCATGCCCGCCGCCCCCTGCTCCACCGGATAGCAGATGCTGATGGTCTTAGGATGGGGTGGTCCACCTCCAGGCGCAGGTGGCGACCGCCGTCGTCGATCCCCAGCAGGTTGGGCCGGGGGCCGATGAGCGACACCAGGGACATCACCAGCTCCTCGCGGATCGGGTCGATGGGCGGGTTGGTGACCTGGGCGAAGTTCTGCTGGAAGTAGTTGAACAGCGGCTTGGGCCGGTTCGACAGGATGGCGATGGGGTTGTCCGCCCCCATGGAGCCCACCGCCTCCTCGCCGGTGGTGGCCATGGGGGTCATGAGGAACTTGAGATCCTCCTGGGTGTAGCCGAAGGCCTGCTGACGGTCGAGCAGGGTCTTGGGCCCCGCCGCCATGGGGCCGATGTCCGGCGGCAGCTCGCGCAGGCGGATCTGAGTGCGGTCGAGCCAGGCCTGGTAGGGCTGGGCCCCGGCCAGGGCGGCCTTGAGCTCGGCGTCATCGATGATGCGCCCCTGCTCCAGGTCGATGAGGAACATCTTGCCCGGTTGCAGGCGCCACTTGCGCACGATGCGCTCCTCGGGGATGTCGAGGACGCCCATCTCCGAGGCCATGACCACCAGGTCGTCGTCGGTGATCAGATAACGCGCCGGGCGCAGGCCGTTGCGGTCCAGAGTGGCGCCGATCTGGCGGCCGTCGGTGAAGGCGACGGCGGCGGGGCCATCCCAGGGCTCCATCAGGGCGGCGTGGTATTCGTAGAAGGCGCGGCGTCCCTCGTCCATGAGGGGATTGCCAGCCCAAGCCTCGGGGATGAGCATCATCATGGCGTGGGCCAGAGAGTAGCCGCCCATCACCAGCAGCTCCAGGGCGTTGTCGAAGCAGGCCGAGTCGGACTGGCCCTCGGGGATCAGGGGCCAGATCTTCTCCAGGTCGGGGCCGATCAGCCTGGAGGCCATGCCATGGCGGCGGGCGGCCATCCAGTTGAGGTTGCCGCGCAGGGTGTTGATCTCGCCGTTGTGGGCGATCATGCGGAACGGGTGGGCCAGGTTCCAGGTGGGGAAGGTGTTGGTGGAGAAGCGCTGGTGGACCAGGGCCAGGGCGGAGGTGAACAGGGGGTGGTGCAGGTCGGGGTAGTAGGCGCCGACCTGGTCGGCGAGGAACATGCCCTTGTACACCAGGGTGCGGGTGGACAGGGAGGCGACGTAGAAGCTGGACTGGGGCAGGCCGGCGAAGCGGATGGCGTTGTCCATCTGCTTGCGGGTGACGAAAAGGTTGCGCTCGAAGGCATCCGCGTCGGGGTGCCTGTCCCCCGCGGCGATGAAGAGCTGGGTGACCACGGGCTCGGTGGGCCGGACGCTGGCGCTGAGGATGCTGGAGTCCACCGGCACCTCCCGCCAGCCGAGGACCCGATCGCCACCAGCGGCGACCTGGCGCTCGATGACGGCGCGCACCTCGGGGTGGCGGGCGCGATCCTGGGGCAGGAAGAGCATGCCGACGGCGTACTGGCCCGGGGCGGGCAGCTCGAAATCGAGCTGGGCGCGCAGGAAGGCGTCCGGGATCTGCACCAGGATGCCCGCCCCGTCG
>JAGVUH010000509.1 GCA_019136395.1 Gammaproteobacteria bacterium | reverse complement strand
ACCGCCAGGGCCAGGACCAGGCTGAGGATGGCATTCCCGCGCACCGCCGCCAGGGACCAGCCGGCCTGCATGGTCCGGGCCAGCAGCGCCAGCAGGGACAGCACATAGAGGACGATGCAGATCACCTTCCAATAGAGGGGTGAGGTGAAGGCGAAGCTGGTGGGGATGGTCGCGAAGGCGCGCAGAGGATGCCCCAGTTCCAGCATCAGCACCGCCACTCCCCCGGCCAGGCCGGCCAGGGCCAGCCACATGGCGCGGCGGATGATGGGGCGGAAGTCCTCGCCGCCGAGGATGATGGCCAGGGTGGCCACCATGGTCAGGCCGGTGGAAGTGAGCAGAAAGTAGTCGTAAACGACGATGGGGAAGGTCCAGAACAGCCCCAGGTTGCTGGAGTTGTAAGCGGCATGGCCCTCGGCGCTGAGGTTGTTGTAAACGGCCACGCCGGCTAGGGCGAAGCCGATCAGGGCCGCGATCAGGATGCCGATCTGCTTCCCGGCGTTGACTTTGCTAAGAGCGGTCGTCATGGTGATCTCCTCCCCTTAAAGTTTGTTGGTGTCGCTCATGGCCCGCAGGGACGGTACCGCCGCCCCCGCGCCGCCGGACAGGTAGTAGACCTGCGGCTTGTTACCGGTCTCGTCCTTGAGGCGTACCCCGTTCTTGTCCGCGATCAGCTTGTTGACCGTGCTGCCGGGATGGTCCAGGTCGCCGAAGAAGCGGGCCTTGGGGGCGCAGACGCGCACGCAGGCTGGCACGTACTCCTTGAGCTCCGGGATGTCCTCGTCCAGGTCCGCCACCCCCTTGGGCGCCTTGCTGACCTTGTGGTAGCAGAAGGTGCACTTGGAGACCACGCCGTGGGGCTGGATGCCCACGCCGTGGCTGGGGTCGTCCTGGGGGCCCTTGTAGGGCGGGTCCCAGAGGCGGTCCTTGCTCGGGAAGACCTCGCGGATGTCGGGCTGGATGGCGGTTTTCTCATCCATGTAGAAGCGGACGCCGTAGGGACAGGCGATCTGGCAGTACTTGCAGCCGATGCACTTGTTCCAGTCCACCAGCACGAAGCCGCCCTCCGCCACCTTGTAGGTCGCCTTGGTCGGGCAGACGGAGACGCAGGAGGGGTGCTCGCAGTGCATGCAGGGCCGCGGGAACCACATGAGTTTGACGTTCGGATAGGTACCCTCGTGGTAAAAAAGGACGTCCTGCCAGTTTTCGGTGGGCAGGCGGTTGTTTTCCATCGCGCAGGCGGTGGTGCAGGCCTGGCAGCCGGTGCATTTGTCGAGGTCGATGACCATTCCCCACTTAGCCATGATTCAGTTCTCCAGATAATGCGGTGATGGGCGTCAGGCCGCTTCGATGCTGACCTTGGTGGTGTAGTAGCTGCACTGGCCCGTGACCCGGTCAGAGGTATTGACCGTGATCTCGCCGCAGTGGCCCGGCAGCCGCCCCTTGGCCCAGCGACCCATGGCCCAGTGTCCATGCTCCATGGGAAAGACCAGGGTGTCCGGTCGGCAGCCCTCGTAGTACTTGCAGTAGCCCTCGATGGTGCCGAGGTCGGACTTGAGGCGGACCTTGGCGCCGTTGGCGATGCCGCGTTCCTTGGCAGTCTGGGGATTGATCTCGATATAGACGGTCTTGCGCCCGCCCAGTACGGGCTGCAGATTGGCGATGGCTACCGGCAGGTTGGCGCCACGGCCCTCGGCGTGCATGGCGACCTTGGGGGTGACCATGTAGAGGTCGCCGCCACCGGGATGGACCGGCTCCTCCCAATGGGGGAACATCAACTTGTCGCGGGGGCGCTTGGTCTTCTCGGCGATCCAGTCGGCGTTGGCCTCCAGCCAGCCGGAGCGCAGCTCGAACTTGCCGGAGTCGGTCTTGAAGAGGTCCTTCTTGACCTCCTCCGCGGTCATCTGGATGGCGTAGTCCTTGCCGTCCCATTTGTAGAATTCGCCGTCACGATAGCGGTAGATGTAGGGCTTCTTGTACCAGACGCCCTTCTCCTTCCAGCTCTCGAAGTCATTGACGCCGTTGTCACCGGGGTCCTTCTCGAAACCCTTGGCGAGGTGACGGATGACGTTCTCGCTACTGTCCAGGGCCTTATAGTAGTCGCCCATGGGGCCCTTGATGCGCTTGCCGATCTCGATCAGGGTGTCGCCGTAATACTTGGTGTCGTAAAGCGGCTTGATGGCCGGCACCCGCAACTGGGTCATGGGCCAGCCCTGGAAGGGATAGGTCGGGGCGTCCTGCAGCCGCTCCAGAAAGGTGTGGTCCGGCAGGATGAGGTCGGCGAACATGGCCGTCTCGCCGGGGAAGGGCGAGGTGTCGATGACGAACAGCTCCTTGAGGGCCTCCTCCCAGACCTGGCCATTGGGGGCGGTCCAGATGGGGTTGGTCAGGTAGAACATGACCGTGTCGAGCTTGTAGGGCTTGCCCGCCAGGGAGTTGGGGCCCAGCTCCTGGAGCATGTTCTTGGCCAACAGATAGCCGTCCTTCTCGCCCTTCAGGTCGATGCGTGGCTGGGCCTTCCAGGGGCCATTGAGGGCATAGTCGTCCTTGTAGTCCTTTTCATCGACCGGCATGGGGCCGTAGGACGGACCCATCTGGTAGCCGAGGCCGCCCTTGGCATAGAAGGAGCCGACCAGGGCGTTGAGGGCGTGGATGGCCATGCCGTTAAGGACGCCGTTGGAATGGGCATGGGCGCCGCGCTCGAAGAGGGCGATGCTGGGACGGGTGGTGCCAAACTCGCGGGCGGTGGCGACGATGTCCCGTTCGTAGAGGCCGGTGACCTTGGCGGCCCAGGCCGGGGTACGGTTCTTGAGCTCCAGGTTCCACCAGTCCACCAGGCCCTTGACCCACTTCTCCTCGAAGAGGGCGGCATCCACGATCTCACCCGTTTTGAAGCGATTGACCCCATCCGTGAAGTCGCCGACGAAGGCCCGGTCCCAAAGGCCCTCGGTGAGGATGTAATGGGCGATCGCCAGGGCCAGGGCACCGTCGGTGCCCGGCTTGATCAACAGGGCCCGGTCGGCGCCGGCCAGGGTGGTGTTGATATGGATGTCCACGGCGGTGATGCGGGTCTTGGGCACCTTGACGCCGCGGATATAGCCCCAGACCTGCATGTTGTTGTTGTAGGGACGGAAGGCCTCCAGAAAGCCAGCGCCGAACATCAACAGCATGTTGGCGTTGGCGTAGTCGTAGGAGTTGTAGCTGCCGATGCCGTCCAGGGCCTTCTTGGACAGGATGCTGCCGTCGGAACACATGGAGGAGTGGCCGATGGGGACGTTGGGTGATCCGTAGAGACCGCCAAAGGTGCCCTGGAGGCCGGCGCAGGAGGCGCCCCAGCCGCGGCCATAGCACAGGGCGAAGCGATGGGACTCGCCACGATCACGCAGGTCGTTGAGGCGCCCCGCGACGGTGTCCAGGGCCTCCTCCCAGGAGATGGGCACGAACTTCGGGTCCTCGTTGCGGCCCTTTTTGGGGTTGGTGCGCTTCATCGGCCCCTTGAAGCGGTCCGGGTCATAGAGGATGTAGGTACCCAAGGGTCCTTTGGGGCAGAGCTTGCCATTGGCGATGGGGTGCTCGCTGGAGCCGTAGATGGCATGGACCCGGCCATTGGTGGTGTAGACGTCGATGCCGCAGCGCGCCGGGCACTGATGGCAGATGTTCTTGGTGATCTTGGTGTCGGGCGTGATGGGCCCGGGCTGGGCCTGGGCCTCGCGCAGGGTGCCGAGGGCGCCCGCGCCGAGCCCGGTGGCGCCCAGGGCGCCCGTGGCGCCGGTTGCCTGCAGGAAGCGGCGGCGGGTCAGTCCGCTTTTCAGGATTTCCATCGCTTATCTCCTCTGGTGGTGGTTCTGGGGACTCCTCCCGGCCGGGGGCCGGGGAGGCATGACAATCGCGTCGGGGCGCGGACGCTGCCGGGGTGGCCTGGGGCGGGGACCGTGGCGGGGACCTTGGCCAGTTTCCTCATGCGGCCCGCCGCCCCAGAAAGGTGTGAAAGGCGCTACGGGCAAAGTCCTGGTCGGCCCGGCAAGCCGGGCAGAGGACGTCAGCGGCCAGGTGTTCGGCGCCACACTCATCGCACCGGCGGGTCTGGTGGCGGGTGAGGCGACGTGGTTGCGCTGCCGTCGTATCCTGGTCCGCCGCGCTGGCGAGGCGCAGGGCCTGCTCGGGGCAAAGCCGCGTGCACAGGTTGCAGGTGGTACAGGCGGCCGGCTCGAAGCGCAGTCCCCGGCCTTGTCCGTCGGTATAACCTTGCAGCGCCCCCGTCGGGCAGACACTGACGCAGACTCCGTGGCCAGCGCAGGCGGCGCTGGCCTGGAGTTGGGGGTAAAGGCGGTTAGGGAGGGACACGCCCGGCCCGGCCAGGTTGGTCAGGGCCGCCAGCAGGCGCTGGCGCCGGCTGGGCCCGTCGGTGGGGGTGGTGCCATGGGTCCCGGTGAAGGGGGTGGCGTCAGCGGTCCCGGACCTGGCGGGGGATCTTGCCGCGCCTGAACGCCCGGTGAAGAAGCCCCGGCGGCTGACCCGTTCCTCCAGCAGCGGCGCGCTCGGTGCTTGCATGCGGTCGGGGGAGAGCGGCATCGCCAGGCGCCGTGGCCAGGCCCTGGGTACCAGCCCGAGAGCGTCGAGCAGCTCCTGAACCTCCCGCAACACCGCCTGAGCGGGGAACCCGTTCAACTCGGCCTCAGTCGGGGCTCCCGACGGGCACCCCGTGCAAAAGCCGCGATCCAGAAGCACCGGGCCCTGGTCCGGCGCAAGGCAGGCCGTCAATTCCACCAGCTCGGCGCTGGACAAACCACCCAGGCAGGGTACACGCCAGGCCCCGGCTGGTGACTCTGAGTGGGGTACCCGCCAGCAGTCGATCGCCAGCGGCCAGTCAGCCGCCGTCCGGTGGTTCGTTGGCACCGGGGCGAACCCGGGCACCGCCAGGGCCTCGGTGGGGCAGACCGGCACGCAACGCCCGCAAGCTAGGCACTCGCCGCCAAGTTCCGGGCCCTTGGCCGTCTGCCTCAGGGCCTGGGTCGGGCAGGCATCGACACAGCGTTGGCAGTCTAGGGCGGCATAACGATAGGGCAGACAGGCATCCCACCGAATTCGCAGGGGCGCACCCGAGCCCAAGGCCACCGGCAGGGTGGGGCGGCTATCGCGGTGCGAGGAGGCGGAATCGACCATGGAAGGCAGGGGTATCCGTCAGCTTAAGGTGGAGGGCCGGTAACCCCGCTTGAAATGCACTGTTCATTCCAGAGTGAGAAGGTGGGATTTGGCTGGCTGGCATGAAGGGACCCTTCCGCAATAGGCTGTTCTCGTGCTAAGCCGCGATGTTCACCATTTTTTTCAACCGGTTATCAGCGCCCCGCACTTCATTTGCCAGGTGAGTTCGAGCGCGATCTCCAGGCGGGGTTTGCTTGAGGTTCCAGGCGTATTGGCCCCCGTCACTGGCCTGATTTGCGTGCCCTGGCCTTGGGCGGACCCTCGCCCGAGGGTGCCGGCGTTACCACTGGGTAACTTGGCGTTACCGCCCGTGTTACCAGAAGGTAACACCCTGACGCCGGAACCTGGTCTCATCTCGCCCATTCTGGACGGACCTTACCTGGCGGGGTCCATCCGGCGGTGCCCCATGGTGGAAGACAGCCTCCCGCAACAAACGCCGTCTTTTACCAGCAGGGGTATGGCGAGCCCCCTCATGACGGTTAGCGCTCTCCCTGGGCGTTGCTGCCCGCATCGCCAGTCCGTGGGCCAGTGCTATAGTTGCGCCCCGCCGGAGCGCCACCCGAACTCGCGCTTTGGGGTTTCCTTTTCCCCTTCAGGAGTGCCGTACCTGTTCCGCCGATGAACCATCTGCCATGACCTCAGCGAGCCGCCGGGATTTTCTCCTCGCCCTGGGGGGCGCGGCCCTCCTGACGCGCCCTGGCGCGGTGCCGCTGGCCTCAGCGGCAGCCCCGTTGCGTTTTGGTCTGACGCCGGTGGTGCTCGACGATCAGGCCGGTTTTCTCACCGCCTGGGCACAATGGCTCTCGGTCCGTCTGGGCCGCCCCCTCACCTTCGTACAGCGCTCCCGTTACCGGGAGATCCTGGATCTCCTGCTGAGTGGCCGCCTGGATCTGGCCTGGATCTGCGGCTTCCCCTACATCCGCCATCGCCACCAGTTGCCCCTGATCGTGGTGCCCCGCTTTCGGGGCAGGCCCCTCTACCAGTCTCACCTGATCGTGGCCAAGGACGCCCTCGTACAGACCTGGCGCGACCTGGAGGCTGGGCTCTTTGCCTGGGCGGACCCGGATTCCAACTCCGGTTATCTCTATCCGCGGCACCTCCTGACCCAGGCGGGCAAGGACCCGGATCACTTCTTCCGCCGCACCTTTTTCACCTGGGGCCACCCGCGCAGCATCGAGGCGGTGGCGGTAGGTCTGGCCGATGGGGCGGCCGTCGACAGTTATGTCCTGGAGACCCTGGCCCAGCGCCAGCCGGCGCTGGTCGACCGGGTGCGCGTCATCGCCCGCTCGCCTGACTTTGGCTTCCCACCCATCGTTGCCAGCCCCGCCCTGCCGGAGAGCGACCGCGAGGCCCTGCGCCGGGTCCTGATTGACCAGGTACAGGACGCCGAGGGCCAGGCCCTGCTGCGCGCCCTGAATCTGGATAATTTCAGCCTGGAGAACCCGGCCCTCTACGACGACATCGCCGAGATGGCGGCACAGGGCCGCGGCGAGGTGAAGGCGTGAGGCTGACCCTCGCCAGTTACCGCCTGCGCATCCCCCTCAGCCTGAGCCTGGCGGCCCTGGTCACCGCCCTGTCCATGGGACTGGCGATCGGCACCCAGACCCTGGCCAACCTGCGCGATGACCAGGACCGCAACGTCCTCAGCCTGGCCTATGCCATGGCTGACGTGCAGATGCAGGCCCTGCGCAACGAGGACGTCTGGCTGGCCTACTCCCTGCTGCGGGGACCGGAGGGTGGCGCCGGGGACGCGATCTGGATCCTGACCGACGGCGAGGGTCGCATCTTCGCCAGCAACCAGCCCCACCGTTACCGTCTCGATCAGCCCCTGCACGAGGCCTTGCCCTGGCTCCCCCCACCCGCCCCGGTCAATCATGACGTCATGGCTGACCAGGTGGTAAGTCTGGATCAGGGGCCCGCGCGTCGGCTATTGCGCCTGCCCCTGCACAGCAATGGTGCCCAGGTTGGCGAGCTGATCGCCTTGCTTTCGGACGCCCCCTTCCTGCCGCGCTTCCGGGAGATCATCGGGGGCGGGGTGCTGGCTTCGGCGACATGCTCGCCGGGTTGGCGGAACAGGAGGCCCTCAAGGGTCAGATGATCCAGGCCGAGCGCCTGGCGGCGGTGGGGCGGGTCGCCGCCGGTGTCGCCCATGAGGTGAACAACCCCCTGGGCGGCATGCGGATGGCCATCGACACCTTCCGCCAGACCCAAGCCGTCACGGGGCCGGTGGCCACCCTGCTGGATCTGCTGGAGCGGGCCCTGGTCCAGATCCAGTCCTCCATCTCGGCCCTGCTGGTGGAGGCGCGCCCTGACCTGCGGCCCCTGAGCCCCACGGACCTGGATGACGCCCGCACCCTGGCCCAGCCCATCCTGTCCAAGTCCGGCATCGACCTCACCTGGGAGAATGGCCTGGCGGAGACCACTGGCCTGCCGGCGACGCCGGTCCGGCAACTTCTGCTCAACCTGCTCCTCAATGCCGCCAAGGCCTCTGGCCAGGGAGGCCAGGTGAGCGTTCACGTGGGGGTTGAGGCCGAGCATGTCGTCATCCGGGTCGAGAATTCGGGCGAACCCTTCCCGGCCGATCAACTTGCCCGACTCTTCGAGCCCTATCCAGCCCATGCCGCCCAGGAGCGCGGTCTTGGCCTGTGGGTGTGCTATCAGATCGTCTCCCAACTTGGCGGCGTCATCACCGCCGACATGGCGGCGGGCCTCACCCGCATTCAGGCGGCGCTACCCCTCCGGGGGGCGGGCCAACCATGATCCGTGTCTGCCTCATCGAGGACGACCCCATCATGGGCGAGGCCCTGCATCAGCGTCTGGATCTGGAGGGCTTTGGCGTCACCTGGTACCGTACCGGGCTGGAGGGCATGCAGGCCCTGCGCGCGGGCGCCGATCTGGCCATCATCGACGTGAACCTGCCTGACCTGACCGGGACCCAGCTCTTCGAGCGCCTGCTGGCGGCCGGCGTCCATCTACCCCCCTGCCTCTTCATCACCGGCTATGGGACCATCGAGGACGCGGTGCGCATGCTCAAGCTGGGCGCCGCCGACTATCTCACCAAGCCCCTGGATCCCCGGGCACTGATCGACAAGCTGCATGCCTTGGCGGGCCTGACCAGCCCAGCCAATGCGCCAGCGGAGGACAACCGGCTGGGCATCTCGCCGGTGATGCGGCACATCGCCAGCCAGTTGCCGCGCATGGCTCGGCATCCCCTCACCCCCCTCCTGATCAGCGGCGAGTCCGGCGTCGGCAAGGAGGTGGTGGCCCGCCAGTTGCACCGGCTGCAATGCCCCGGCGAGCCCTTCGTGGCCGTCAATTGCGCCGCCCTGCCCGAGACCCTGATCGAGGCGGAACTCTTCGGCCACGAAAAAGGCGCCTTCACCGGCGCCGAGCGGCGGCGGGCGGGGGTTTTCGAGCAGGCCGGCGCCGGCTTCATCTTCCTGGACGAGATCGGCGACATGCCCGCCCCCTTGCAATCGCGCCTGCTGCGCGTGGTGCAGAGCCGGGAGTTCCACCGCGTCGGCGGTTCCCAGCCCGTGGCGGTGCGGGCCCGGCTGGTCTGCGCCACCCACCGCGATATCGCCGCCCTGACCCGTGCGGGGCAGTTCCGGGAGGATCTCTACTACCGTATCCGGGTGCTGGAGATCCACATCCCGCCCCTGCGGGAGCGCCCGGAGGACATCCTCTGGTTTGCCGACCGCTTCCTGGCCCAACACGCGCGGCAGTATCCCCAGGAACGCCGCCATCTGCGTGAAGAGGATCGCCAGGCCCTCCTGAACTACCCCTGGCCGGGCAATGTGCGCGAATTGCATCACACCCTGGAAAGGGCCTGCATCCTCGGGCAGGGTGAACGGCTGGCCCTCCCCGCCAATCTGAGCTCGTCCGCCGCTGCTTCTCCCGTGAGGGCAGGGGGAGCCCAGGCACCTCTGGCAGGCCAGGGCCTCAAAGACCAGGCCGAAGCCAGCGAGCGAGCCCTCATCCTCGCCGCCCTCACCCGCCATGGCTACGTCATGGCCGCCACCGCCGCCCATCTCGGCATCAGCCGCAAGACCCTGTGGCAGAAGATGAAACGTCATGGCCTTACCCGGCCCTGAGGGTTGATGGGCTGCCGGTCGCCAACTGGTGAAAGATCTATGGGAAGAGGTTCAATCTAGATTTACCAACATGTTTCGGGCATTCCGGGGCGAGCTCTCGACCTGGCATTCCATCTCTTCCTGTTCAATGCCGGCTATCAAATCTCAACTGACGGAAGTTGATGTCATAGCAGTCGGCGAAACTCTTCTACCGTCAGACCAGCATCCTTTGCAATTCCGCCAAGCGTATAAGCATCCACTGGGTTAGCCCGGGGAATAGTCAAGATGCGTATACCATCAGACATGATGACGTGTTTGCTCTCGCGAACTACGCTAAAACCCGCTTTCTCCAGAGCACGGATAGCATCCCGGTGATTTATCCCTGGAATCTTTGGCATGGTTACGCAGCTACTTCAACTTCGCGTATTTCAGTTTCCTCTTTGGCAGCCAATGCGGCTGAAACGCTCAAGTATTCCGATATTGCGTCGGCAATGTTTTCTAAGGCTTCCTCCTCTGTATCGCCCTGTGACCAGCAGCCGGGTAAACCTGGACAGGAAACGCTGAAACCTTCATCTGTTTTCCGAAGAGCAACTTTGTATCTCATAGAACACCACGTTCAATTTGGATTCAACAAACCTAACCGCACTGACCCTAGCATGATTCGCCGGCAAATTCACCAGAAAGGGCGGCAGGAAGGATGACAGGAAAGTGAAGCGCTGATCCTACAACGGCTCTTTTTGCTCGCCGCGATCAGGGTCATCGGCCACCGCCGCGACCGCCGCATCCACGCCAGCCGCTTGCCGGTCGTGGAGTTTCTTGTAGGTGCGGGGAAAACGCCTTGTCTGCAGAACCGTCCAGGTCATGGCCGGTCAGGTCGGGTCCGGGTGATGCTGGCTTGCTCATCTGGAAACCGGCGGTGCACGGCAGTCGACCATCTGGCCGCGGAAGTGGTTTTTGGTTTTACTCGGCAAGTGCTGTAGTTCGTTGCCTTCAATGATCAGGGCGGCGCGAGGGTCGCCTTCCAGTTCCTCGACGTGGTCCAGCGCACTGAGGTGTCGCCCACTTGCCCCCGTCCTGGCCGTGGTCATGGGGTCCGCGGCCACAGGTGCGGGCCCCTTCGTCCTTCCTGTTTTCCCGGATGACAAGATTTACAATGGGCGTTAGCGTGAAAGTCACGGGGAAGCCTTTCATGTTCTGGGGTGTGGCAGCCTCACCTCATGACAGTTAGCCCTCGCCGGCGCCACGGTCATCGACACGGATCCCGAGGTCGCCTGGGCCGGGGTCGACGCCGGCTTCAGCCCCGAGCCCGGCACCCTGCGCGCCCCCGATGTCGCCGTCGCCGCCCCGGCGGACGCCAGTCCCACCGCCACCGGCTGGCTCACCGAGGCTCCGCCCCTGGCGGTGGAATATGTCGGTCAGGGCCAGGACGAGGCCGACCTGCGCCTCAAGATCGCCGAATTGCTCGACGCCGGCACCCGCTTCGTCTGGGTGGTGCGGCTGAAGGGGCCCCAGCGCGTCGAGGTCCACCGCCCCGACGGCCTGATGCGCATCTTCACCGCCAGCGAGGTGCTGGAGGCCCCCGGCATTCTGCGTAACCCGGTCCCGGTACGCGCCCTCTTCGACCGGGATACCGCCCACGAGGTGGTGCTGCGTAATCTTCTGCAACGCCGCGGCTATGACAGCCTCAGCGCCGTGCGTGAGGAGGGTCTGGAACAGGGTTTGGAACAGGGCCGCCAAGCGGGCGAAGTAGCGGTGCTGCTACGCCAGATCACCCTCAAATTCGGCCCCCCCGACGCCGCTGTCCGACAACGGATCGAGACCGCTGACGTCGACACCCTGCTGCGTTGGTCTGAACGAATTCTCACCGCTCAGCATCTTGAGGAAGTCCTGGAGCATTCTCCCCACGGGTAAGATCACCCGGTGCCCTCCTCCCGGGGCATCAGGCGGTGAATCACCCAGGTCAGCCCCATGGCCAGGCCAAGCAGGGTCAGGGCCGCCAGGGGATTATTTAGGGCGGCGGGAGCGATCAGAAGCAGGGTGCCCAGGCCCAGCATCATCAGCCCGGAGACGAGCTTCAGCACCCGGCCCTCGCTCTCGGACAGCTTGCGCGCGCCTAGGGTGCGGGCAAAGATCAACACGATCACCAGCAGCGGCAGGACGTAGATCAGGTTGTAGAGGCCCAGATAAAGGTAATGGGCCACGGGTGACAGGCCCGCCAGGGTGAGGATGCGGGTGTAGATCATCGGGAAGCCGGCGGTGCACAGCAGCTCATAGGAGTTGGCGACGATGGCCAGGGCCACGGTGCCCAGGGTCAGGGCCGGCAGGCTGTCCGCCCGCAGCAGGCCGCGCATCCGTTGGTAGAGACCCGGCTTGGCGCCGTCGGGGATACTCAGCGACGGGCCGCGCCGAAACCAGAAGTAGTCCTTGATGTTTACCAGGGCCACCAGCACCGCCAGCACCCCGGCCCCCAGGGTGACCAGGCGCAACTCGCCCAGCCACAGGAAGAGGTTGAGCCAGGCGGCCATGAACAGGAAATAGATCAGGCCGGAGAA
>JAGVUH010000418.1 GCA_019136395.1 Gammaproteobacteria bacterium | reverse complement strand
CGGGCTGACGCCATGGGTCGCGCCAACCCGGCGCTCATCCCGCGCAATCACCGGGTGGAGGCGGCCCTGGACGCCGCGGTCACTGGCGACCAGGGCCCCTTCGAGGGGCTGCTGGCGGCGCTGGCCATTCCCTGGCATGCCGGTCCCGCGACTGCCGCTTACCGGCGCCCGCCCGAACCCCACGAAGTGGTGCGCCAGACCTTTTGCGGCACCTGAGCGGCTATCATCTGGCACCCGCAGCCGGGATGAGTTCCCCAACTGGTCGTCCCGGTGGTTTTTCAGATACTGGAGCTCTTGAGCTCTTGAGCTCCCAAGCGCCCTTGGGCGACCCACCGGCGGGAAGCCGTGTTTCCCCGTGTCTCCTCTGCGTGGCGAACAAGGCCATGCGGTCGGTATATGATAGCCAGCCACCTTTAAGGCGGGCCCACCGCTACGCGTCATGCTTCAGGAGGCTAGAGACGCTGCTATGTTTACCGGCATCATTCAGGCCATTGGCCAGGTCCAGACCCTTGAACCCCGGGGCGGTGACGTCCGCCTGACCCTGAGTACCGGCAAGCTGCCTCTGGCGGGCCTGGTCCTGGGGGACAGCGTGGCCGTCAATGGGGTCTGTCTTACCGCCGTCAATCTGGCGGGGGGGCACTTCGCGGCGGATGTCTCCCGCGAGACCCTGTCCCTGACCACCCTGGGGGAGCTGCGGCCCGGGAGTCACGTCAACCTGGAGAAGGCCCTGACCCTGGCGACGCCCCTGGGCGGGCATCTGGTCAGCGGGCATGTCGACGGGGTCGGCGAGATCCTGGAACGGCACCAGGACGCGCGCTCCTGGCGCTTTCGGGTCCAGGCCCCGGCAGGGCTGGCGCGCTACATCGCCCAGAAGGGCTCCATCTGCGTCGATGGCACCAGCCTGACGGTCAACGCGGTGGACGGCGCCGTCTTCGAGCTGAACATCGTGCCCCACACCCTGGCCGAGACCATCATTGGTGACTATCAGGCGGGGACGCGGGTCAATCTGGAAGTGGACCTGATCGCCCGCTACCTGGAGCGCCTGGTCCTGGGTGACCGGGCGGCGGAGTCGGGCGGCAGGCCGGGCATCACCGCCGCCTTTCTCGCCGAGCACGGTTTTCTGCGCTGAAGCCTGTAACCCTAGGCCAAGCGGTTCGAGCGAGTTGAGCGAGTCCCAGCGGGTTGGACGGGCCGCGCGGGTTGAGCGGGCCCATCCACGCCCGAGCCGTCTTTCACTTTGAGGCGGGTTAGGCAAGGCCGGGTACTTGGCGCTAACTGTCATGAGGGGCGCGCCACACCCCTGATGATGACAGACAGGCCTGGTGACTTTCACGCTAAGCTTAGCTACATGATTGTTCACCATGCCCGAAATCCGCCCCCCTATGCCCGACGACCATGACCATGATGGCCAGTCATTGAATCAGGAAGTTAGACGGCTCCAGGCCGAGCTGGGGGGGCTGCGCCTGGCCCTCGATACCCTGGGGGTCTACATCTACACCAAAGATCAGGCTGGACGCTACACCTATGCCAACCGCCTGGTCTGCGAGCTGTTCGGGGCCCCTCTGGCGATGGTCCAGGGTCGCGACGATGGCGACTTTTTCGATTTCAGCCAATCCGCCGCCATCCGGGAGAATGACCGGCGAGTGCTGGAGGCCGGAGAGACCCTGGAGCGCGAGGAACGCAACGTCATCAAAGCGACGGGAGAGGTCCGCAGCTACTGGAGCGTCAAGGCCCCCTTGCGGGATGACCTAGGCCGGATCGTGGGCCTGTGCGGCCTCTCCCTCGACATCACCGACCGGCGCGCCGACGAGGACAAGCTGGCGGAATATCGGCAGCTCATCGATATCGTCCTCGACAACGTCGATGCCCACATCTACATGAAGGACCGGGAGGGGCGTTACCTCTACGTCAACCCCAAGGTGACGGAACTCTTCCGTCGGCCCGAGGTGGAGATTCTTGGGCACAACGACGCCGAACTCTTTCCTCCCGAACTCGCTGGCGCGTTCAAAGGGCTCGACGACCTGGTCTTCGCCGCCGGCACGCGCCAGGCCAACGAGGAGTGCCTGATCGATCCCGATGGCCGGCCGCATCACTTCTGGTCCGTGAAGCTGCCCCTGCGGCGGCCCGGCCAGGGGGATTGCCTGATCGGATTCTCCACCGAAATCAGCGAGCTCAAGGAGGCCCAAGCGGCCATGGCGCGGTCGGAGGCGCGCTTCCGCGCCCTCTTCGAGGCCTCCAGCGAGGCCGTGATGGTGCTCAGCCCTGACCATTTCATCGACTGCAACCCGGCCGCCCTGCGTCTCTTCGGCCTCCCTTCGCGCGAGGCCTTTATCGGTATTCACCCTGCGGAACTTTCGCCACCCTGCCAGCCCGACGGCGTCCCCTCGGTGGCGGCCGCCGCCGCCCAGATTGCCAGCGCCCTGCGCACCGGCAGCCTGACCTTCGATTGGATCCATCGGCGCGCCGACACTGGCCAGGATTTCCCCTGCGAGGTCACGCTGAGCGCCATCGATCTGGAAGGCGAGCGGGTGCTGCTGTCCACGGCGCGCGACCTCGGCCCGCGCCAGCGCCAGGAGGCGGCCCTGAGGGCGGCGCGGGAGGCCATGATCCGTCACGAGAGCGAACAACGCCTGGGGGCCTTCGTCGACCAGGGGCTGGCCGGCATCTCTGAGATCGACCTCGAGGGCCGCCTGCTGCACGTGAATGATCGCTATTGCGCGATCGTCGGCCAGGCCCGCGAGGATCTCATCGGCCGGCACCTGAGCGATTTCATCTCAGCGGAGGATTGGGCGCGGGAACGGACCTTGCTCGAAGCGCTGCTGCGCGGCGAGGGCTCGGGGATCATCGAAAAGTGCTACCGGCGGCGGGATGGGGGTCTCGCCCATGCCCTGGTCACTATCGCCCTGGTGCGGGATGTCGAGGGCCAACCCACGGGCTTTCTCGGCCTGGTGACCGACATCAGCCAACGCAAGGAGGTCGAGGCGCGGCTCCGGCAAAGCGAAGAACTGGCGCGGCGCCAGTTGATGGAAATCCAGGCCTACTATGACACCGCCCCGGTGGGCCTCTTCGTCCTGGATACCGAATTACGCTACCTGCGCATCAACGAACGCCTGGCCGCGATCAACGGCCAGCCTGTCGCGGCCCATCTTGGTCGCACCGTCCGTGAGATCCTGCCGGACCTGGCCGATAGCGTCGAACCCATCTTTCGCAACATCATCGCCACGGGCGAGCCCTTGCTGAACGTCGAAATCAACGAGGCGTCCGCGAGTCAGCCGGGGGGGCAAAGGGTGTGGCGGGCGCATTATTACCCCTTGCGCAACCCGGCCGGCGACATCATCGGGCTCAACGGCACGGCGGAGGACATCACCGATCTCAAGCGCGCCGAGCGCCATCTGCGGGAGAGCGAGCAGCGTTACCGGGAGCTGAGCGCCGAGTTAGAACTCAAGGTGGAAGCGCGCACCGCCGAATTGCTCAGCCTGAACGCGAAACTCAACCAACTGGCCACCACCGACGACCTGACGGGGGTCTGGAACCGACGCTATTTCGAAGAGGCCGCCGAGGTGGAGATCGCCCGCGCCCGGCGCGATGACGAGCCCCTGACGCTGTTGATGTTTGACATCGACCACTTCAAGGCTATCAACGATAACCTGGGCCATCAGGCGGGTGACCGGGTGCTGGTGGAGGTGACGCGCCGGGTGACCGGGTGCTGGTGGAGGTGACGCGCCGGATACAGGGCCACTTACGCGCGGTGGACGTGCTGGGGCGCTGGGGCGGCGAGGAATTCATCGTGCTGCTGCCCCGCTGCGGTGGGGGGATGTTTTCCAGGTGGCCGAGAAACTCCGTGTCCTGCTCGCCGATCCGCCGATCCCGGAGATCGGCGTCGTCACGGCCAGCTTTGGGGTGGGGGAGCTGCGGCCCTACGAGAGCTTCGCGCACTGGCTGAAGCGGGTGGATGACGCCCTCTACCAGGCCAAGGCGTCAGGGCGAAATCGGGTTTGTGTTGCCGGGCCGGAGGACTTGGCGTCAGGCGGGCCCCAGGGTGGGGGAGCGGATCACTGACCTTGGTCGGACCTCCCTGAGGGTCGCCGCCCGCCAGGCCGAACGGGATTTCGCGTTCAAACTCGGCAATGCCAAACCAAGCAGTCCTCCGTCAGCTTGGCAGTGTCGGATCGATCAGTCCTCCGCTAACCCGGTACTGGCGGATCGATCAGTCCCCCACCGGCTCCACGGCGGTGACCAGGATCCGGCCCTGGTGCTCGCGCCAGCGGACTTCCAGATCGTAGAGCCGCAGGGCGAAGTCCTGGCGCTCGGGGTAGCGGTCCATGTAGCCCGGACGCGGGTCCTGGCGCAGGACCTGGGTGACGAGATCCACCAGGTGGCGCTCTTCGTCGGGGGCCGCCGCCTGCTCCAGCTCCTCCGTCTGGGCCTGGGCCAGGGCTTGCGTCTGGGCTAGGGCTTGTGGCTGGGTCGAGACTTGCCTTTGGGCCGGGACTCGCCTCTGGAACGGGGCTCGCGCCCGGGACAGTTGATGCGCCTGGGCCAGGGCCTGGGGGCTGAAGACCACCTCCCGCTCCTGGTCAGTGGGCGGGGGGACGAAGCCGGAACTGGCCTGGGACAGGCAGTCGGCATAGGGGACATAGGGCTTGATGTCCAGCACCGGGGTGCCATCCAGCAAGTCCACGCCCCCCAGCCGCAGGGCCAGGCCGCCCTGGCCGCCGCCCTCCCGGTCGAAACCACGGACGAAACCGCGAAATTCCACCGCCGACAGGCCGATGGGGTTGGGCCGGTGGGGCGCGCGGCTGGCGAAGACCCCCACCTTGCGCCGGCCCCCCAGCCGGGGCGGGCGCACGGTAGGCCGCCAGCCCTCGTCGATGGCGTCGTGAAAGACGAACAGCAGCCAGAGGTGGCTGAAGCCCTCCAACCCGGCGAAGGCCTCCTCCCGGGCAAACTCGGCGAAGAGTTCCAGCCGCGCCTCCGCTGCCGTCACCAGCCCCGGCTGCCGGGGGATGCCGAATTTGCCGGTGTAGCAGGAGCGGACCAGGCCAAGGGGGCGAAAGGGGTAGCTGTCTTCCATGTACCCGTTCAGACCCCCTCTCCCCAACCCTCCCCCACCAGGGGGGAGGGAGCAAGAGAGTCAGCACCTTGTGCCACCAAAGCCCTCCTGGCGCGCGAGGGGTACGAACTCATAAACTTTAATAAATACATTAGTTAAGCGGCGGCTCCAGCGGCGGCACGGCGTCGGACTCGGGGCCGACGGCGTTCTGGAAGCGCTCCACCGCCTCGGCCGCCATGTCCGGGGCGCCGAAGCGGGCGATGTGGTAGAGGGCTTCGCCCTCGTTGACCAGGGGGAGCTTGACCTTGCCGATGACCACCCCGGCGGTGGGGGCCTCCACCACGATCTCGTTCTCGCCCAATGGGTCGGCGATCCAGCCCAGGGCCTCCCCCTTTTCCACCCGCGTTCCCAGGGGTTTGGTGGCGCGCAGGATGCCGCTCTGGGGGGCGCGGACCCACTGACTTGAGGTGGCGATGACGGCCTCCGGATGGGTGTGGCGCGGCTCCTTGGCGCGCTTGGCCTTGCCCAGCATCCCCAACTCGCGCATGACCCCCAGCACGCCGCGCGCACCGGCGCGGATCGCCAGTTCATCGAAGCGCAGGGCCTCGCCGGCCTCGTAGACCAGCACCGGCACCCCCAAGCGGGCGGCGGCCTCGCGTAGGGAGCCGTCACGCAGGTCGGCGTTGAGGATGACGGGGCTGCCAAAGGCCTTGGCCAGGGCCTCCACCCGGCCACTCTCCTCGAAGGTGGCGCGGATCTGGGGCAGGTTCTCCCGATGGACGGCGCCGGTGTGCAGGTCGACGCCGAAGTCGGTCTTGGCGACGATCTCCTCCAGGAAGGCATTGGCCAGGCGGGCGGCCAGGGAGCCCTTGTCGGAGCCGGGGAAGCAGCGGTTGAGATCCCGCCGGTCGGGCAGGTAGCGGGACTGGCGGACGAAGCCGTAGACGTTGACCACCGGCACCAGGATCAGGGTGCCACGCAGGCGCTCCAGGCCCGGGCACTGGCGCAGCCGGCGGATGATCTCGACGCCATTGATCTCATCGCCGTGGATGGCGGCGCAGACGAAGAGCCGGGGGCCGTCGCGCCGGCCGCGGATGACCTGAGCGGTGAGCACCACCGGGGTATGGGTGTAGAGCAGGGGCAGGCGCAGCTCGACCAGCCGGCGCTCGCCGGGGGGGATGTCGCTGCCGCCGATTTGTACCTTGGTGCTCATCCTTGGCCCTCCCGGGTGTGGAGGTTGAGCAATCGTGCGTTGCGCTCGATGAGCTGGATCATGAGGACATTGATGTAGTGACCGATGGCGGTTTGACGTTCATCCCTGGCCCTGGCGCGGGAACCGTGTGATCCCGCGTTGCGCTTGATGAACTGGGATCATGAGGCTAGGTAGCGATGTACTCGCCGGTGGCGGTTGGGCGCTCATCCCTGGCCCCGGGTGCGGGAACTGCGCGCCCCCGCGTTGCGCTCGATGAACTGGACCATGAGCCCGGCGATGTCCTTGCCGGTGGCGGTCTCGATACCCTCCAGGCCGGGGGAGGAGTTGACCTCCATGACCACCGGGCCGTGGTTGGAGCGCAGGATGTCTACCCCGGCCACGTTGAGGCCCAGGATGCTCGCGGCGCGCACCGCCGTGGAGCGCTCCTCCGGGGTGATGCGCACCAGGCTGGCGGAGCCCCCGCGGTGGAGGTTGGAACGGAACTCCCCGGCCTTGGCCTGGCGCTTCATGGCCGCCACCACCTTGTCACCGATGACGAAGCAGCGGATGTCGGCGCCGCCGGCCTCGCGGATGTACTCCTGGGCCAGGATGTTGGCCTTGAGCCCCATGAAGGCCTCGATGACGCTCTCCGCCGCCTGGTCGGTCTCGGTCAGGACCACGCCGATGCCCTGGGTGCCCTCCAGCAGCTTGATGACCAGGGGCGCCCCGCCGAGCATCTTGATCAGGTCCTGCACGTCGTCCGGGGAATGGGCGAAACCGGTCACCGGCAGGCCAATGCCCTTGCGCGCCAGGAGTTGCAGGCAGCGCAGCTTGTCCCGGGCGCGGGTGATGGCGACGGACTCGTTGAGGGTGTAGGTGTTCATCATCTCGAACTGGCGCAGCACGGCGGTCCCGTAAAAGGTGACCGAGGCGCCGATGCGCGGGATGACGGCATCGTAGGGGCCCAGTTCCGCGCCCTTGTAATGGATGGTGGGGCGGTGGGAGGCGATGTTCATGTAACAGCGCAGGACATCGATGACCCGCGCCTCGTGGCCCCGCTGGGTGGCGGCCTCCACCAGCCGCCGGGTCGAGTAGAGTCGGGGATTGCGCGACAGGATGGCGATTTTCATCTCGGTGGGGGGTTCCCAGCGGCCAGGGCCGGATAAAGGCGTTTCAGACGGGGCTTGCGGCTGGCGAGATAGGAGCCCTGGGGGTCCACCAGCAGCCGTCCGCTCATGGCGCTGCGTCCCAGCAGCATGCGAAAGAGCATGGAATCCCGATCCGTGAGGGTCAGTTCGATGGTCCATTCCGCCGTGCCCAGCCGCAGCGGCGTGGCGATGACCCAGCGGCTCTCCCGATGCCCGCCGGAGTCGCTGACGATCCGCCGGTCCAGGACCTGGGCGGTACAGAGCGTCACCAGCCCCAGACGATGCTGCAGGGGATGGACGCCAAAGCGCAGCCAATCCTGGCCGTCCTGGCGAAACGGCTCGGTGAAGAAGGCGTGCAGGGTCGAGGTCCGGGCCCCGGTATCCAGTTTCGCCTTGATGGCCGGGATCCCCAGGGCGGGCAGGGCGAGCCACTCCCGCCAGCCCGCGAGGGTTAGAGCCTGGTCAGGTGCGCGTGGGGGCTGGGTGAGGGGAGGAGTCATGCCGGCTGGGGAGGGGGCGAGGGGGACGACTGGTCCATCCGTCCCGATGGACGGCGGATGGGGACGCGTTGGCCGCGGATGGCCGCCTGTTCGCTGCCGGACCGCGAGGGATGGATGATCCTAGGGCATGATGAGCCCGGTTACCAGGGGCCTGGCTTGATAAAACGCAAATAGATGTCACTATGATGACCTATGAACCTTCCCCGCGCGACCGTCAGGACGATCCTGGCCCTTTGCCTCCTGCTCTTGCAGGGACAGATCCTGGCCTCGTCATTGTTGGGTTGCCGTCACGCCAGCCCACTGGAGCGGATGCCGGCCGCGCCAGCCGGCTGTCACCTTTCCGCCGCGGGCCCCCAAGGCCCTGGGGTTGGGCAAAGTCTGGCGGATGAGCGGTCGGCCACCGCGGGGGTGCCCTCGCCGACGCCGCCCGCTTCCTGGCTCGACTGTCACAAGTGCAGTCTGCAACTCAGCCTCGGGGTCTCCCTGCAGGGTGAAGTTGGACCGTTGCCGACCTTCCTCATTCCGCCTCCCCCGGCCGCCCCCCTGGCGGCCCAACACTTCTACCGCTTCGACCCCGAACCCGTCTCCCGACCGCCGATCCTGACCTTGAGCTGAGGCTTGCCCTGGCCGGTTCCCCCGTGGGTCCCGGTCAGACGGAGGTGTTCCTTGGCCCTTTGTTGGGAGAAATTGCGTGTCCAACACTATTTTTCGGCGCTCGTCCGACGTCCGGCGCCCGTCCATCTTTCGATATCAATCCGATGTTAGGCGGCCGCGCCTCTCTGGGTGCCCCTTTGCTTGGCGCGGCCTGACCGTCGGTACCCTCATCTGCCTAATCCTGTTTGCCTGGCCCCTGGCGGGTCTGGGGGAGGGGAATGACCAGCATGACCACCCCATGCCGCGATCGGAGCCAGGGGTAAAGCTCCACCAAGCGGGGATTGAGAAGGAGGGTACCCACCACCTTGACCAGCTCATGCCGGGAACGGGGCCAGAGGCCATGTTCCAGCAAACGGCGGGGCAGGGCGGAGATGCTCACCTACATCACGATCACCCTGCCTCGGTTCATGATCAGCATCCCGCCACAGTTCATGATCAGCGTCTGGACCCAGGTCAGGACCAAGGGGCAAGCCTCCTGAAACCACCGGGCCAGACCCAGTATGTCTGCCCCATGCATCCACAGATCGTCCAGGACGCCCCCGGCACCTGTCCCATCTGCGGCATGGACCTGGTCGCCAGGGCCGCGGAGGCCCCGGCGACGGGCTATCCGGAGGTCCGGCTCGACGGCGCCCTGATTCAGAACCTGGGCCTGCGCACCGCCAGGGTGGAGCGCGGCAATCTCTGGGAACCGGTCCGCGCCCTGGGCCGGGTCCAGTACGACGAGACCCGCATCGCCCATCTTCACCCCCGAGCCTCTGGTTGGATCACCCGCCTGGCGGTGCGGGCGGAGGGTGAGACCGTCGCCCAGGGCCAGACCCTGGCCGAGTTTTACGCGCCGGACATCCTGGCCGCCCAGATCGATTTTCTGCTGGCGCTGGGACCTTCGTCCTCAGCGGCGAGCGGTGGCCCGATCGCGGTCAAGGCGGACAAGGCGCGCAACCTGCTCCGCCTGCTGGACGTCCCGGAAGCCGTCATCGACGCCATCCAGACCAGTCGCGAGACCCGGGACACCATCCCGATCCCGGCCCCCATCGCCGGGGTGGTGACCGGGCTCACCGCCCGGGAGGGCATGTACGTCACCCCGGACAGCACCATGTTCACCCTGGTGGACAACCGCCAGGTCTGGGTGCGGGTGGATGTCTTCGAGCACCAGATCGCCGGCCTGGAGCCTGGGCAGACGGCCCAGATGCGGGTCCCGGCCTATCCCGGTCGCACCTGGGAGGGGGAGCTGGACTATCTCTATCCGGAACTGGACCCCAAGACCCGCACCCTGCCGGTGCGCCTGGTGTTCGACAACCCGGACGGGGCGCTGCGGCCCAACCTCTTCGCCGAGGTCAGCATCGAGGGCGAGGGGCGGCGGAACGTGCTCAAGATCCCCCGGGAGGCCCTGATCCACACCGGCGAGCGCGAGAGCGTGGTCCTGGCCCGGGGCGAGGGCCGCTTCCAGCCGGTGGACGTGACCACCGGCGCCCGGTTGGGCGGCGAGGTGGAGATCCTCGCCGGCCTGAAGGAGCATGACGAGGTGGTGGTCTCTGGCCAGTTCCTCATTGACTCCGAGTCCAGTCTGCGAGCGAGCTTTCAGCGGCTATCCTCAGGGGGTGCCGCTGAGGCGGTTGCCAGGGGTGGTGTCGGGGAAGACAAGGCAAGCGTCGGGGATGCCGAGCAGTCCCGCGGCCAGGAGGTGGATCATGCCCATCATCACCACTGAGCCTTATCGGATCGCTGAGCGCTATCGGCCGCTCGCGACCCGTATCCCAGACCTTTGGGAGGGAGCGCGGCCATGAAGCATCTCATCCACTGGTCCATCCGCAACCGCTTCCTCGTCCTCCTCGCCACCCTGCTGCTGACGGTCTGGGGCCTTCAGTCCCTGCGCCAGACGCCGCTGGACGCCATCCCCGACCTGTCCGACGTCCAGGTCATCGTCCGCACCAGCTTTCCTGGGCAGGCGCCGCGGGTGGTGGAGGACCAGGTCACCTACCCCCTCTCCACCGCCCTGCTGGCGGTGCCGGGGGCGGTCACGGTGCGTGGCTACAGCCTGTTCGGCGACTCCTACGTCTACGTGCTGTTCGCCGACGGCACCGACCTCTACTGGGCCCGCTCCCGGGTGCTGGAGTATCTCAGCCAGGTGGCCGGTCAGCTTCCGGAGGGGGCCACGCCGCGCCTGGGGCCGGACGCCACCGGCGTCGGCTGGGTGTTCAGCTACGCTCTGGTGGACCGGAGCGGCCAGCAGGACCTGGCCCAGTTGCGCAGCCTTCAGGACTGGTACCTCAAGCTGGAACTCCAGTCCGTCCCCGGCGTGGCGGAGGTGGCGACGGTGGGCGGCATGGTCCGCCAGTACCAGGTGGTGGCGGACCCGGAACGCCTGCGCGCCTACGGCATCCCCCTCGGCCACCTGACCCAGGCCATCCGCGCCGCCAATCAGGAGGTCGGCGGCTCGGTGCTGGAGCTGGCGGAGGCGGAGTACATGGTGCGCAGCCGGGGCTATATCACCTCGGTCGCGGACATCGAGACCATCCCCATCGATGTGGGCGCGGACGGCACCCCCATCCTGCTGCGCGACCTGGCCCGGGTGGAGATCGGCCCGGAGATGCGCCGGGCGGTGGCGGAGCTGGACGGGGAGGGCGAGGTGACCGGCGGCATCGTCGTCATGCGTCAGGGGGAGAACGCCCTGGCGACCATCGCCGCGGTCAAGGCCAAGCTGGAGGA
>JAGVUH010000569.1 GCA_019136395.1 Gammaproteobacteria bacterium | reverse complement strand
GGACCCGCCTACGGTTTTTATCTACGCCTGGTGCGCTCATGTTGTGTACTTAACCCCTCTGAATTTAGGCTGAACCGTCCTCATGATGACGGTCGGTTCCCACCCGAAAAGGTAGATTTCCTCTCACCGCGACTTGGTCGGCGAAGGCCGGATGCTGCGGCGGTGGCGTGCATTGAGTTTGACTGGCCCGTCCGGGAACCCGCCTTGGCGGGGGCAGCGGCGCTGCAACGCCCGGGACGATCCGCCGGGCGTATTACTGACCCAAACCCTGGACGAACTGGGAGACCGCGGCGATCTCGGCATCCGTCAGGCGGGCCGCCACCTCGCGCATCATCCCATTGGGATCGTTGGCCCGGGTGCCATCCCGATAGAGCTTGAGCGTGGACTCGACATAGGTCGCGTGCTGTCCGGCTACCCGAGGATACTTCGCAGCCCCCACGCCCAGCCCCGCGGGACCATGGCAGCCGGTGCAGGCGGGGACGCCGGTCTCCGCGTTACCGCCCCGGAACAGGCGCCCGCCCAGTTCGAGGGCGGCCGGATCGGTGGTGCCGCCGGTCTGCGTCTGCGCGGCGTAATAGGCGGCCAGATCGGCGAAGTCCTGCTCATTGAGGGCCAGAACCTGGGGGCTCATGGCTTCGTTGACCCGCGCCCCGCTCTTGAAGTCCATGAGTTGCTTGTAGAGATACTCGGGATGCTGGCCAGCCAGCTTGGGCCAGGTTGGCACCAGACTGTTACCCTGGGGACCGTGGCAGGCCATGCAGACCGCGGTCTTGGCCTCGCCGGCCTTGGCATCGCCGGCTGCCTGAGCGCCATGGGAAAGGAAGGCCGCCGTGACGGCCATCGAGATCAGCCACGTCTTCGTCATATTTTTGTCTCGCTTCCTGTTGGGGGAACCCGTCCCGGCCGTGCCGATACCTTGCCGGCTGGCAAAGGCAACTGGTTTGATGCAAACAAAAGCCAAAGGACAGGGCCTGGCTGGAGTCAGGCCCAGTCGCGTTACAGCCTGGGAAGTGCCCGCCTAACGTAGCTGAATACTCGGATTCAGACCATGACATAAGTCAACACTAACCGTCATGAGGTCCGTCAGCCACACCCGAAAAGATGGAAATCACCGCTGGGGTCTGCCGCGCTAACTTTCATGAGGGGCCAGCCACACCCCGGAAGATGAAGGATTTCGCTGGGGTGCTTCAGGCTAACGCTTTCACGCGCGCGGGGCGCGCGCCGGTCAGGGGGCCGCGCAAACCCGATCGCGGCCCGCCACCTTCGCCTGGTAAAGCTGAGCGTCGGCGGCGGCGACCAGGGTATCGGGGAGCGTCTGGAGGGAGGGGATGGTGGCGGCCACGCCGACGCTCAGGCTGACCTGGGCGCTGGTGGGTGAGGCGGCGTGCGGGATCTCCAGGGCCGCCACCGCCGCGCGCAGGGCCTCCGCCTTGCTGATGGCGCCCGCCAGATCGCATTCCGGCAGCATGCAGATGAACTCCTCGCCCCCATAGCGCGCCGCCAGGTCATGGGCGCGCAGCATGCCAGCTTCGAGGGTCGTGGCCACCCGCCGCAGGCAATTGTCTCCAGCCTGGTGGCCGTAATGATCGTTGTAGGCCTTGAAATGGTCGATGTCGATCATGAGGAGCGCCAGGGGCCGGTGGTGGCGCTGGAGGTGCCGCCATTCCGCCAGCAGGCGCTCGTCGAAGAAGCGGCGGTTGGCGATCCCGGTGAGGCCATCGACCATGGCCTGCGCCCGCAGCAGGTCCTTCTGCCGTTTCAGGGTGAGATGGGTTTGAATGCGCGCCCGCGCCGTGACGGGATTGACCGGCTTAGTGATGAAATCCACGGCGCCGGCTTCAAAAGCCGCCATTTCCGCCTCCGGGCTGTTCTTGGCGGTGATGAAGATGACCGGGATCTCCGCCGTGGCCGCATCCGCCTTGAGGCAGGCGCAGACCTCGAAGCCATCCATGCCCGGCATCAGGACATCGAGGAGGATGAGATCCGGCAGGTCCGCCGCCAGTTCGAGGGCCTCGGGGCCGGAAAAGGCGCACTGAAGGTCGAAATTGTCGCCCAGGATCTCCCCCAGCACCTCGATGTTCTCGGGGACGTCATCGACGATCAGAATCCGGGGACGATTTTGCATTGGCTTCTCCCTGGGTCTCATCCCGAGTGAATGGAGGGAGAGATTGTAAGTGCGTCCAGGCCTCAGGGAAACGCAAACGCTCGGCCGCCGCCGCCACGGGGGCGAAGGCCTGGGCCAGTCCACCCCCCGCGACCAGCGTTTCGATGGCCTTGCTGGCGCGCTTGGCATTGAAGCGCCGCAGTCTGAGCGCCTCCTCCAGGGCCATCAGCGGGGGCAGGAGCCGGGGATCATCCCAGGCCTGAACGGGGCCCTCCGCGTTCCCCGGGCGCTCCGTTTCCGGTTGTCCCGCCCGCCAGGTCGCGATCGCCGTCAACAGGGATTCGGCATGCCGCAGGGCCGCGGCCCTCAAGCCGGGCGGAGGCTCCACGTCGCCCCCCTGGAGGGCCTCCTCCAGTTGCCCAAAACTCTCCGCGAGGTCCCTGGCGCCCAGGTTGCCCGCCAGGCCCCGGATTTGATGGAGGGTCTTGGCCAGCTCCGCGTCGCCCGGCGCGCACGGAGTCTGGAGTTCGGGCAGGAGAGCCTCCAACCGCTCGGCAAAGCGACCAATGAGGCCCTGGTAAAAGTCCCGATCACCCGCGAATTGCTCACGCGCCCAGTCATCATCCAGGCCCGGGATGACCGGCCAGGACCAGGCCGCGGCCGAGGACGCCGGGCTGACTGGGCCTGGGTTGGCCGATGACGAGGGCAAGGCGGCGGACTCAGGCGCGGCCGAGGGCAGGTCAAGATACCGCCGCAGCGCCTGGGCCAGGGAGGCCGGGTCCAGGGGCTTGGTCAGGAAGGCGGTCATGCCAGCCTCCATGGCGACCTCACGCTCGGTGACCAAGGCGCCGGCGGTGAGGGCGATCACGGGCAGAAGATTCAGCCCGAGTTCGTCGCGGATGCGGCGCGTCGCCTCGTAGCCGTCCATCACCGGCATCTGCACGTCCATCAGGACCAGATCGAAGACCTCGGGATAGGCCCGGAGACAGGCCAGGGCCTCGGCCCCGTTCTCGCACAGGGTAGTGCTGGCGCCGGCCTGCTCCAGGATGCGGCGACTGACATCCAGGTTGATGCGGCTGTCGTCTACCACCAGTACCCGCGCCCCGGCCAGGCAGGAGTCGGAACCCTCTCGACCGGGGCCATGGCCCGGGCCATCCTGGTCACCCCCGGCGGACCGGCCCGCCATGATAGACACCTCGGCGGACTGAGCCACCGCGATGGGCTGATCGGCCTCCACGACGCCCAGGGGCAGGTCGACCCAGAAGGTGCTGCCGCTACCGGGTTGGCTCTCCAGCCCCACCTGACCGTCCATGAGTTCCGTCAACTGGCGGACGATGGAGAGGCCCAGCCCCGTCCCCCCATGGCGGCGGGTAATGGAGGCATCGGCCTGGGTGAAGGGCTGGAACAGCCGCTCCTGAACCTCGGGCGGGATGCCCTCCCCCGTATCGCGCACGCTGACGCGGATCTTGACCTCCGCCTCGCGCCGTTCCAGGAGACGCGCCTCCAGGATGACCCCGCCCTGGTGGGTGAACTTGAGGGCGTTGTTCACCAGGTTGACCAGGATCTGCTTGATGCGCAGCGCATCCCCCTCCAGAAGCGGGGGCAGCTCCTCCTCGGGAACCCGGCTCTCCAGGGCGAGCTGCTTCTCCGCCGCCAGGGGCCGGAACATTTGCAGGATCTCCTCCAGCAGGGCCGTGAGACTGAAAGGCCGGAGGTCGAGCTGCATGGCCCCGGCCTGGATTTTCGACAGGTCGAGGATGTCGTTGATGATGGCCATGAGACTGCGGCTGGCGACCTGGATGGTGGTCAGTTGCTCGCGCTGATCCGTGGTCAGTTCCGTCTGGCCGAGGAGATAGGCCATGCCGATAACGGCATTGAGGGGGGTGCGCAGCTCATGGCTCATGTTGGCCAGGAACTCGCTCATGGCCCGGTGGGCGCGGCTGACCTGCTCGGAGTGGTGCTGGAGTGCGTCGAGCTGGCGATGCATCCGGCTGATACCGCTGGTATCGACGTAGTTGATGACCACGCCCATCCGTTTGCCCTGAACGTTCTGATAGGGCATGCAGCGCCGGAGGAAACTGGTCTCCTCGCCCAGGTTGAGCTGCCGTTCGATACCGACGCCGCTGTCCAGGACCCCGCGGATATCCTCGAACAGGTCGCGGTCGGGGCGGATGGACTGGAAGTGGCGCAAGTCACGACCGATGTCCTGGGGCAGCAGGTTGAAGACCTCGGTGGCGCGGGGGGTGAACAGGCGCACGCGGTAGTCGCCGTCGATGAAGATGGTCGCCGTATCCGTGGACTGCATCAGGTTGCGCAGATCGCTGGTCGCCCGGTTCAGCTCCTCGATCTTGAGCTCGTGTTCGGCGTTGACGCTATAGAGCTCCTCGTTGACCGAATGCAGTTCCTCGTTGGTGCTTTGCAGCTCCTCGTTGGCGGCGAGGAGCTCCTCGTTGGTGGCCTGGAGCTCCTCGTTGCTGGTCTCCAGCTCCTCGACCGTGGTCTGCACCGACTCCCGGGCGCGTTGCAGTTCCAGCTCCAGTTCGCGGATGTAGTCCGCCACCTCGGCGCCGACGCTGAAATCGTGCGAGACCGGGGAGGACTCGGTCACCGGTACCGGCGGTCGCTCCTCGTTGAGCAGGACCACGTAGCAGGGGCCCCCGGTGGCGCGATCGCCCAAGGGTTCGACCCGTACCTCCAGGCGCTCCTCCCGGCCCTCCCCCCCCTTGACGGTCAGGTTTTGCACCGTCACCGGCTGGCCCTGCTTGGCGCAGTTGCGCAGGGCCGAGGTCAGGGCGAGGCTCAGGGGGTTGCTGGCCAGCAGGGTCAGGAGGTCACCATTGAAGCGACCCGGGCGGGGGGTGAGGAAGCGGGCGGCATCACCGAAGATGTGCAGGATCTCGTGTTGGTCGTTGACCAGGAAACCCGCGGGAATGAACCGATCGAGAAGGGCGTCGTAGATGCGATTGAGCAGCACCCCGGTGGAGGTCATGCCCCGGGGGCGCTGATAAAGGCCCTGATCCAGCGGCGCCCGCAGCATGGTCAGGGCGCGGCTCTCACGGTGTTTGCGATAGAGCTTCCATTGGCGATCCAGGGTCTCGAACTCGTCCGTCAGGCTCCCCAGGGACTCACTGGCACCGAGGAAGAGGGTGCCGTTGAGGCGCAGGGCATAATGGAAGTTGGCGATGGCCTTGGCCTGGGCGTTGGGCAGCAGGTAGATGAGTAGATTGCGACAACTGACCAGGTCGATCTTGGTGAAGGGTGGGTCCTTGAGCAGGTTGTGCACCGAGAACACCAGGGACTGGCGCAGCGGGGGCAGCACCTTCCAGCGGCCCTCGCCCAGGGCCTCGAAATAGGCGGGGCGTAGCCGCTCCGGCACCTCGGTCAGGGCCTCCTCGCGATAGACGCCCTCGGAGGCGACCTGGACGGATTGTTCATGCAGATCGGTGGCCAGGACCTTGATCAGAGGTGCCCGCCCCTGGTGGGCGAAGGCCTCGTGGAAGAGGATGGCCAGGCTGTAGGCCTCCTCGCCCGTGGAGCAGCCGCAGACCCAGACCCGCACCTCCTGACCCGGCGGGGTCTGGTCGAGGATGGCGGGAATGACCTGGTCCCGCAACATCTCGAAGGCCTCGGGATCACGGAAGAAGCGGGTGACACCGATCAGCAGGTCCTTGTAGAGCAGGTTGAGCTCATTGGCATCGCTGGCCAGGCGCCGGGCATAGTCCTCGACATTGGTGTCGCTCAGGTCCAGGGACAGGCGCCGGGCAATGCGGCGGGTGATGGTGGTCGGCTTATAGCTGGCGAAATCGATGTTGTAGGCCCGGTGGAGCAGGTCCAGGATCGCCGGCATGCCCCGGAGCGGCCCCTCCTCATGGCGCACGCGCAGCATGGCGCGCAGGGCCTCCGGATCGGCGGCGAATTCCATCAGGATCTCGGGCATGTCCTCGGGCATGAGGACCGCGTCCACGCAACGGGTGTTGATGGCGCTCTGCGGCATGCCATCGAAGCGTGCCGACTCGGGGGATTCCACCAGCACCAGGCCGCCGGCCTCGTGAATGTCAAGCAGCCCGCCGCTGCCGTCGGAACCGGTGCCGGAGAGGATGATGCCCGCCGAACGCTCCCCCCAGGCGGCGGCCAGGGAGCGGAAGAAGGTATTGATGGGTAGCGCCAGGGAGCCGTCCTTGGCACGGTCGCGGGTGATGAGGCGATCACCCTGGATGATGATGTCCTTGGCCGGGGGTAACAAATAGATGATGTTGGGCCGCACCACCTGGGTGTCATGCACCGGGATCGCGGGCATGCGGGTGAAACGCTCCATGAGCTCATCCATGAGGCTCTTGAAATCAGGGGACAGGTGCTGGATGACGACGAAGGCCATGTCGGAATCGACGGGCATGGCACGAAAGAGTCGTTCCAGGGCCTCTAGCCCCCCCGCCGAGGCGCCAATGCCGACCACATGGGTTGGCAACTGGCCCGGGAGAGACGCCTCGTCGAGGTGGCGAAGGCCTTCCGCCGAGGGCGTAAGCGGTGGCGATGATGGCGGGTCCATGATTGGGTTTCTCTGGTTGTGGTCCCGATGAGTGGACGGCGCAACTCGGACAGGGCTGGCGGTCCAGAAACGGACCAACCAAGCAATTTATTTAACTTAATTTTTACCTATCCGGCGCACCCCCTGTCATCACCCCTAGGGGTGAATCGGCCAAGTCAGTCAGTGCTGACGGAAGGTGATGGGCAACCCCAACGGCGGGAAGACTCACGGAGACGTCGTGGTGATGACGGCGAGACTCGCCGAGAACCGTGGCGCGAGAGAGATAGTGTAGCGCCCTGACGGCCAAATCAAGGGTGAGGCCAGGGCATCTGAAGGCAGGGAGATCGGGACGGGAAAACCGCGGGGGACGGGTGTCGAGGGCCTGGCTGGGGTGTCAAACCCAACCAGGCATCAGCCCAACGTCAGGTTGAGAGGGCCTCGTCGGGGTGGGGCCTTGCGGCGGCGGGAGACCTCGACCAGGTCGCCAGATCGGGCGAGGTCATCCGCACCGCAAGCGGGCTCTCTTCCCTTCGGTGGATCGTGACTCCCACTACTTCTTGATGATGGGATCGTTCATGCCGGCGTCGAAGAATTCCTTGTTGGCCTTCTCGAACGCGACGCAGGCGTCACCGCCCTTGGCGACGTTCTGCCGGGTGCACTTGCGCGTGCCCTTGGCCAGGTCCGCGCAGGCCCCACCCGAGGCGAACAAGGGGGCGCAGGCTTCAGCCATTTGCTTCTTCAGCGCCGCTTCATCCGCTCCAGATTTTGATTATTGACTCGCGACGAAAGCGTCGGGGCCAGTCAAAATAGGCGGTGTTTATTAAGATTTGATGACCGTTGAATGACATTCTCCTTACCGCTCCCGCCGGGGGGACCGGGGGCATCCCGCGGCCGGGGATTTACCCACCCGCGACCCGGCGCGTAGAATAAACGTTCATTCAAAACCAGTCCTGCCCTGCCTTGCCAGGAGGTATCTCATGGGTTCCCGCCACGCTCACGCCATCCTGCCACTGGCGGGTCTCTGCGCCACCCTTCTGGTTGCCGGCTGTGGTCAGGGCGGCGCTCCGGGGGGTGGCGGCGGACCCGGGGGCCCCGGCGGGCAGATGCCACCGCCGGAGGTGGGCGTCATCACCCTGGCGGCGGAGCCGGCGACCCTGACGGTGGAACTGGTGGGCCGCACGGCGCCCTTCCGCATCGCGGAGATCCGGCCCCAGGTCGGGGGCATCATCAAGTCCCGGGACTACCAGGAGGGCAGTCAGGTCAAGGCCGGCGACCCCCTCTATCTCATCGATCCCGCCCGCTTCGAGGCGGCCCGGGATAGCGCCGAGGCCGCCCTGCTCCGCGCCCGCGCCACCCTGGAGCGGGCCGAGCAAAAGGCCGACCGCTACGCCGATCTCCTCAAGAGCAAGGGCACCAGCCGCGAGCAGTACGACGACGCCCAGGCCGCCATGAAGGAGGCGCAGGCCAACCTCAAGGTGGCCGAGGCCGATCTGGCCAAGGCGCGCATCGAGCTCGATTACACCCGCATCCTCTCC
>JAGVUH010000577.1 GCA_019136395.1 Gammaproteobacteria bacterium | reverse complement strand
GCGAATTGCTGCAGGAAGCACGAGCCGAAAAGAACCCCCGCGCGCAGAGGATTGAAATCTGGATGTACTTAATTCCAACCTTCATCAAACTGCAGAAAAATGATCTTGCTGAAGAAGGTCTGGATGCCTTGGAACTCTTGGTCGAGGAATCGGAACGTGCCAACACCTTCCTCCACTGGCTGGGAAACTCTAATAATTTTGACCCTATCTGGAGCCAAACTGAAGCGGACTGGGCTCGATTACGTATTGCGCGGAAGTTAGGGCGAGAAGGTGAATATGCTAATCTGCTTAACGACATGTTCTTCAGAAATCGCGATGATGATCCGATTGCTGCCGAACAGATCGTGCATCTAATGGTTGAATGGAAAGTACTAGAGCCTAAACGTGCCAAGGCGCTGATCGGGACGTTGCACACTGAAACGGCGGCAGAAATAAAACCGGGCTTGGATAAACGACTTGTCGATGGCGAACCGGTCAATATCCTGTTCATCGGCGGCAACGAGATTCAGGCTCAGTATGATGAAGCCGTCAGGAGTAGCATCAAAAGACAATGGGCAGGCTGTGACATCACCTTTGAGCATACCGGCTGGTCCAGTAACTGGGGCCGGATGGTTGATTCCCTGGTTCTTAAGGGCAACGCCAGCGACGCCGTGGTGATCATGCCCATGATGCGAACCCTGTTGGGGCGGACGGTACGAAACAAACTAACCAAACCCTGGATACCCTGCACACGGCTAGGCCGTGATGGCATCCTCGACAGTATCCGCCAAGCGGCGCTGATCGGGCTACAACAGCGGGATGAGGTTTAGAACTGATCAGGGCGGCTCCCTACATACAAGATTATCCTTGAGAGGTGGACACCTTATGGACTATGGCATTGGTGAGCATGTGCTTCATCCAAGCAAACCTGATTGGGGTATCGGTGTAATTCGACAACGCATGGATCGCGACAGTCTAAAAATTCTCTTCGCATCAGGGGGCGAACGAATCATCAACATCACCTATGTCAATCTGATCAAATTATCTGCTGATCAGGCCCACAGTCCGGAACTTGATGAAGCAGCGAACCCCAAAGAGGTCCGTTATGTCATTATTGGAAACCCTAAACCATCCGCAACCCAGAATAAAGAATCCTGGGCAAAGATTGTCGCCCTGATCAGCACGCAGGGAAGCGCCACCTACAAGGAATTAGTGAAATGCTGCCGGGGACACAAATACAGTGGCGGAGCCGAAGGTTTTGTTGACTATTGCATTAACAAGCTTAAATGGTTGGCTCCAACGCTGAGAACCAGCCCTTCTCCTTCAAAGACTTTCATCCCTGGGACTGGCAACCCCACAGGACAAATATCGGTTGCTACTGATTCGGGTATTTATGTCGCCGTTCTGCTGACTGAAAACCTGATGCCTGTTACCCGTGATCAGCGCTACGTGGCAACTTGCGCCCGAGTCAATAATACTCATGTAAAGATTGGCAAGGCCAAAAATTTTGAAAGACGAAAATTAAATTATTGGGCGGATTTTGATCAGGAAAATGTCGACTTTGTGCCGATCGCCCGCCTTCAGGATATTGACACTGCGGAGACGGCGATTAAAAGTCGTTTGGACAGGTATCGGTTAAGAAGCCCCAAGGGAGGCAAGATGGACTGGTTGGAACGTATTGACCCGGTTACGGTAGTGCGCACGGCTTATGCAGTATTGGATGAAGATGGTTTTGATTATGAGATGATCGCCAATCGCTTTTGCTCAAAATCATGAACTAATCTGGATTACGCCTTGAGTAATATCGTACTTAGGCTGGATCACGCTTCCAAACTTCCCTTCCTATAGACTTAAACTTGCCTATTGACAAAGCACCGTGTTCATTTCTCGCCTTCGAACCCGGGGCAAGAAGTGCCTGCTCAATAGCTGGCCGTTCAGCCTCGTACATGCTCAATATCTCAAGGTCTTCATCCATTAACACGAGGAGTACGGTATTCCATTCCTTATCAAGTTGAATTCTCCCAAGGCGTTGTCCAGGCTTTGCTTTGGCGGGAATACTTCGGCCCTTAATTTGAATTCGAGTAATCTGCTTATTCTGTCTTCGTACTGCATCATAACCAGATTGCCTAGCTTCAGCAAGCTCAAGGCCAAGAATTTGTGCCGCCGAAAACTCTGCAACTACGCCCGTTATTCCGAGTGGTCTGCCAGTCAAATTTCGATATTTTCTTGCTAATGACTTGGCATCGGCCAAAATCTCCGTGATTTCATTCACGCCATTCACCACTAGCAAATAGGAAGGCCGGCTTTACGAGTTGAATTCATCTTTGAATTATATGGTTGCAACACCACCACTGTAAGGAGTGCAATATAATCTCACAACTCCCGGACCTGATGCCTGATTGCTGTGACACGGGTCCCGAGCCCCTACAATTCCCCCGGGGTCCTGGAGGCGGTGATCACCGCACTGCAAACGGATTGCGACCTGGAGGTCTGATAAGAGCACGTCCGTGGGCAGCGCGCCACGACCAGCCCGGCTCCACCCCCAGGCCGCTGCTCCAGCGGGGACCACTACCCTACCTCTTCGCCCTGAAGAATGATGAGACCGAACCACTGAGCACTTATGCCCTGCACCATATCATCCGGGCAAGGACGAGGCTGACTGCCACCAGCGTCTCCCCGTTGGCCGCCGTGTAGTGTTGTTCGACGAGGATGATCTTCCCTTACTGGATCTGGTCATCGGTCATGGACTCGCCCCACACCCGAAGGGCGTAGCTGACCTTGCTTGCAGGTCACGTGGCTCGGAAACCGGTTGTTCTCTTGTTCCTCCGGGGTTTCCACGGCCCGGCCGGCACTGACGTAGCCTAGGAGTGGTATATCCACCCCGTCCTCCTCTGCCAGGTCCGGGGGCTTCAGGACAGGTGGATACGTTTGGGGATCATGTAGCGGCTATGAGGTACCTCAGGCTCCCGGGTGGCAAGGGGTACTGTCACCATGAGGGAGACCCCACGGCCCCTGGCTTGGTGTTGCTCCCTCAGTTTGCATGAACAGGTGCTAAGGTCACTACCGCCCCACACCTTTTCCTGTGGGGTCCCGGTCTGTGGAAATGTAGCAGGTACGTAGCACGGGGTTCTCCCCCTAGGTAGCGGCAAAATCCCCAGGCAGAATCAACCCCTGTAGCGGCTGTTGCGGCTTTTGGGAGGAGGGAGGGAGGAGATAACCGCTACCGCCCGGCGACTGGTCAGGCCGGGCTTCCGGTGCCATGCTGCGGGCAGACCTCTTTCTGACCTGGGCTACCCGGCTATGTCGACACTGCTGTCCTCCTGGAAATTCTGGGCGCTGTTATCGGCGGTGTTTGCCGCCCTGACCGCCATCTTCGCCAAGATCGGTGTCGAGCACGTCAACTCCGACTTCGCCACCTTTATCCGTACCCTGGTCATCCTGATCACCTTGGCCTTCATCCTGGCCATCACCGGGCAGTTTCAGTCCCCGGGGGCGGTCAGTGGTCGCACCTATTTCTTCCTGCTGCTCTCGGGACTCGCGACCGGTGGTTCCTGGCTCTGTTACTTTCGCGCCCTGAAGCTGGGCCAGGCCGCCCAAGTGGCCCCGATTGACAAGCTCTCTGTGGTGCTCGTGGCGATCTTTGGGGTGATCTTTCTCGGGGAACAGCTCTCCACCACCAACTGGATGGGGGTGGCGCTCATCACCCTGGGAGCCGTGTTGGTGGCCTACCGCTGAACGACCCGCCCCAAACCACCACAGGTGACCCTGTATGGGTACAGCGCCCGGGTCCACGCTCAGGTAATAAGGAAGGGTCCTGATCAGGTTCCACCCTTCCTGCCTGGCTCCCGCCATAAGCCGCTACAGGTGCAACACCGCTACAAGCCGCGCCGTTGCTGGGCTCTTGGTCGCTACGGAGGGGATTCTGAGGTGCTACAAAGCCGCTACAAGCTGAAGCAGGTTTGTAGACCGACCCGGCTGGCCCAAAGCAGCATTACCCCACTGCCGGTGCAGAGGGCACTTTTGTCGGCCAGGGTTGACACTTGGGGGAGAGCAATCTCCACGCCAACTCCTTGCGTTTTAATCCCGATGATTTGGTCAGCCACTGTCTCATGCCGGGCCTATAATCCGATTAAAGTAACAACAATCGGAAACCCAGCATGGCCGTCGGTTTCTTCCCACCCCCTGCCCAAGCGTCCTTTGCCCTGGTCGACGCCAACAACTTCTATGTGAGTTGTGAGCGGGTGTTCGACTACCGGCTCAGGGACCGGCCGGTGGTGGTGTTGTCCAACAACGACGGCTGCTGCGTGGCGCGTAGTGAGGAGGCCAAGGCCCTCGGGATCAAGATGGGGCAGCCCTTCTTTGAGGTGCGGGAGCTGTTGGAGCAGAACCGGGGGGTGGCTCTGTCGTCCAACTACACCCTCTATGCCGACATGAGCCGGCGGTTGATGGCGGTCATTGGCCAGTTCAGCCCGGAGCAGGAGATTTACTCCATTGACGAGTCCTTTCTGCGCTTTGCCGGCTTTGACCACTGGGATCTGACCGCCCATGGGCGCACCTTGCGGGCGCGGGTCTTGCGCTGGACCGGGTTACCGGTGGGGGTGGGCATGGGTCCGACCAAGACCCTGGCCAAACTGGCCAACCGGCTGGCGAAGAAGCACCCGGATTTTCAGGCCGCGGGGGTATGCAACCTCGACGACCTCTCGCCAGCGGCACAGGCGGGCTATTTCGCTGAGTTGGGGGTGGAGGATGTCTGGGGGATTGGTCGGCGCTGGGCCGCCAGGCTCCAGCAGCAGGGCATCACCACCGTGGCGCAACTGATGCGGGCGGATGTGCCGACCATTCAACGCCAGTTCAACGTCGTCCTGGCCAAGACGGTTATGGAACTGAACGGCATCTCCTGTCTGCCCCTGGAAGAGGCCCCACCCCCCCGGCCGCAGATCATCGCCTCCCGCAGTTTCGGTATCCCGGTGACGGACCATGCCATGCTCAGTGAGGCGGTGGCCAGCCACACTGCCAGGGCAGCGGCCAAGCTCCGGAAGGAGGGGCTTCAGGCGGGCCTGATCCAGGTGTTCATCGGCACCAGTCCCTTCAAGCCCGAAGCGCCCCAGTACCACCCCGGGGCGACGGTACCTTTGTCCATCCCCACGGCTGTCACCACCCGGCTGTTGCGGGCCGCCCGGGTGGGTCTGCGGCATATCTATCGCCGGGGCTTCGCCTACAAGCGGGCGGGGGTGGTTCTGCTGGACCTGGCACCCCTGGGGGCGGTAACCGGGGATCTCTTCACGCGGCTGGGACCCGAGACCAAGGCCCGCCGGGAGCGGGTGATGGCGGTCATGGACGGTATCAACCACCGCTGGGGACGGGGTACCCTGCGTTTTCTGGCCGAGGGCCTGGAGCAGCCCTGGCAGATGAAGCGCCAACGCATGACCCCACGGTACACCACCTGTTGGGAGGAGTTGCCGGTGGCCGTGTGTTGATGGCAACTAATCTCTTCACGAATTCAGACAGTTAGCCACCGCAAAGAGCGAATAAAACCTCTCGATCTCGCAAGCGTGGATCTCGATCCTCACCCAGAGGCTGCCTTCGCATAGAATGACAGACGGGAGGCTCCAACAAGATGTCAGACCCCAGGGGGTCCTCGGGCTGCCTCACCTGAGTACAGGAGGCTGAGGTGCCAGGAGCATGAGGCGCTGCGGAAGCGGGGAGAAGACCACATGACTATATGCCTTAGCGTGCATTTGTGAGTTAGGGGGCGCCTCTCCGTAATTCTATATTCTCGGTTGAGTGGATGGTTACAACCCACTATTTTCATATGGATAAACCATGGCCTTGAAAAAATCCGAACTCTATTCTTCACTGTGGGCGTCCTGCGACGAACTGCGCGGGGGCATGGATGCCAGCCAGTACAAGGATTACGTCCTGGTGCTTCTATTTGTGAAATACGTCAGCGACCGGTACCGGGGCGAACCCTACGCGCCCATTAGTATCCCACCCGGCGCGAGCTTCGCGGACATGGTGGCCCTGAAGGGTAAGCCCGACATCGGCGACCAGATCAACAAGAAGATTCTCGGCCCGCTCGCGAAGGAGAACGGGCTTTCGGAGATGCCGGACTTCAACGATCCGAATAAGCTCGGCAACGGCAGGGAGATGGTGGAGCGGCTGACCAATCTCATTGCCATCTTCGAGAACCCCGCACTGGACTTTTCCAAGAACCGTGCCGACGGCGATGACCTCCTCGGTGACGCCTACGAATACCTCATGCGGCACTTTGCCACCGAAAGCGGCAAGAGTAAGGGCCAGTTCTACACGCCCGCCGAAGTGAGTCGGGTCATGGCCCAGGTCCTCGGCATCCGCCATGCGCACACGAGCAACGACACCACGGTGTGCGATCCCACCGTCGGGTCGGCTTCTCTCCTCCTCAAGGTCGGCGAGGAGGCGCGACACGGCGGGAAGAACGTCAAAGTCACGCTCTACGGTCAAGAGAAGGACAACGCTACCGCCGGACTGGCGCGCATGAACCTGATCCTGCACGACTATGCCACGGCGGAGATCAAACAAGGCAACACCCTCGCCAACCCGCTCTTCCTCACGAAGGAGGGGTTGATGACATTCCACTATGTCGTCGCCAATCCGCCTTTCAGCGACAAACGCTGGAGCACGGGCGTCAACACCGAGAATGATCCCTGGAAACGGTTTGAGCATTACGGCATCCCGCCGGCAAAACAGGGCGACTACGCCTACCTGCTCCACATCGTCCGCATCCTCAAGCCAACCGGCAAAGGGGCGTGCATCCTGCCGCACGGCGTGCTCTTTCGCGGCAACGCGGAGGCCGCCATTCGCAAGAACCTTGTTCAGCGCGGGGTCATCAAGGGCATCATCGGTCTGCCGGCGAACCTCTTTTACGGGACGGGCATCCCGGCGTGCATCATCGTGCTCGACAAGGAGGGGGCGAACGCCCGCAAAGCCATCTTCATGGTGGACGCCGCTAAGGGCTTTATGAAAGATGGCCCGAAGAACCGCCTACGGGAGCAGGACATCCACAAGATCGTGGACACGTTCACCCGACAGGTCGAGCTGCCGCGCTACTCGCGCCTCGTCCCGGTGAGCGAAATCGCCGACCCGAAGAACGACTACAACCTCAACCTCCCACGTTACATTGACAGTTCCGAGCCGGAGGATTGGCAAGACATTGACGCCCATCTGCGCGGCGGCATCCCGAACCGCGACATCGAGGCCCTGGCCGACTACTGGCGTATCCTGCCGGCGGTGCGCACCACCTTGTTCGCGCCCGCCGATCGCGCCGGTTACTCCCAGCTCAGAGTTCCCATCACGGAGATGAAGCGGGTGATCCTGGACCACCACGAGTTCACGGCATTCAATCAGCGTATCACCGCCATCTTTGCACAGTGGTCGCAACGCACCCGGCCCCAGCTCACCGCCTTCATGAAGGACGGCCATCCCAAGCCGCTCATCGAAAGCATCGCGGAAGACCTGCTCGCGCTCTTTGGTGAAGCCCCGCTCCTCGACCCCTATGATGTCTATCAGCACCTCATGGACTACTGGGCGGCCACCATGCAGGACGACTGCT
>JAGVUH010000413.1 GCA_019136395.1 Gammaproteobacteria bacterium | reverse complement strand
CCGAGGGCGAGGATGAAAGGTCGCGAGTCGATGACGTCAGGCGGGGGAACGGGTGATGCTGAGTGGTGTGGAACAGGGGTTGGCGGCCTTTCTGGTGGGCCTGCTGGGCGGGGTCCATTGCGTCGGCATGTGCGGCGGCATCGTCGGCACCCTGACGCTGGGCCTGCCGGTCGGGGTCAGATCCCAGGCGCCGCGCCTGCTGCCCTATCAACTCGCCTACAATCTGGGCCGGATCAGCGGCTACGGGATAGTCGGCGCCCTGCTGGGTGGCCTCGGTCAGGCGGCCTTCATGGCCCTGCCGCTGCAGCGTGGCCTCTACCTGATCGCGGCCCTCTTCATGCTGCTGCTGGGGCTGTATCTGGCCGGCTGGTGGCCGGGATTCGCCCGCCTGGAGGGGCTGGGCACGGGGCTCTGGCGCCGCGTCGAGCCCCTGGGTCGGCGCCTGCTGCCCATCCAGTCCCTGGGCCAGGCCTTGGGGGTCGGTTTCGTCTGGGCCTGGATCCCCTGCGGTCTGGTCTACAGCGTCCTGATCTGGGCGCTGGCGGCCGGCAGCGCCATCCAGGGTGCCCTGCTGATGCTCGCCTTCGGCCTGGGCACCCTGCCGACCCTGCTGGGGATGGGCATGCTGGCGGGCCTGGCGGCGCGCTTCACGGAACAGGTCTGGTTACGCCGCCTCGCCGGCTTGCTGGTACTTGGCTTCGGGCTCCATGCCCTGTGGCAATTCTTCCAGGCCTGAGGGCGGGGCGGGAAGGGGGCGTCACTCGGTGAAGAACTCCTGCTCCATGCGGATCTGCACCGGCTTGTCGCTGCCCTGGGGTTTGACCTCGATGGCGAAGTCGAGGGTCTGGGCATTCTGGACCAGGAATTCCCCGATGTAATAGATGGCCTGACCCTCGCGGATCTCGCGCATGACGATGGGCGCCTTCTGGCCGGTTTCCGTGACGATGTCCGCGCTGACCAGGGCCGGTACCGGGGTGCCGGTGGTGCCGGCTGCCTCCCGGATCACGGCGACATTGAGCAGGCCCCGGTATTTACTGCGCTGGAAACCGTAGGTGGTCGCGATCTGGGGCGAGAGGGTGTCGGCGGAAATGGCGTTGTGATGGATGGTGAAGCCGTCCACCCGGGTGCTGTTTTCGGCGAAGGACCAGGTGGGCAGGAGCAGGATGGCGGCGCAGAGCAGGCCAAGGAGTGACGAGCGTTTCATGAGGTGTTCTCCAACGGGATGATCAGGGGGCGCGGTCGCGCGCCTGATGGATGGATTTCGTAAAGCGGAACAAGGGTCGGCGCGCAAGCCCGGCCGGCAATGGCGCCCCTCCACGATGTGGAGCCTGATCTGATGGCGGGACCGCCGCTTTGAAAGGGCTTCGGCGCGGTTAAGCCTTCAGGTCCTTTGCCGCCGGGCCTGGCGCCGATAGCTCAAGCCTCTGATTTTAAAGCTCTCTCTCTCCTGGCGGGAGAGGGTGGGGGAGAGGGGGCACAAGACAGCTAGCTACGCGGGGGCAGGAAGGAGGGGAGTTGTTCCGGCTGGCGGATGCGAATCCGCTTGTGCCGCCCCTGGGCGCCGCTGATCACCTCCACCCGGGACGGGGGCACGCCAAAGCATTTGGCGAGAAAGCGCCCCAGGTGGGCATTGGCCTTACCGTCCACGGGCGGGGCGGTAATCCGCACCCTGAGCTGATCCCCCGCTGGTGCCTCGATAGCGTCGCCGCTGGCCCGGGGCTGAACCTTGAGGTTGAGCACCAGATCCTCACCTTCCCACCGGTACCAGTCGGCGTTAGTCATGCTGATCGCCTCTGATAGCGGCTGATCGCCCTGTTCGCTCTGATTGCTCTGATTGCCGCTGATCGTGGTTGATCACCGATGGGCGCCGGTAAGGCGAACCTTCGCTCCCAGGGGCGACGCCGGCGCTACGGCTGAGATCAGAAGGGGCTGCCGGTGAGCAGCTTCAAGGGCGGCAGGAGCAGCATCTGCAGCAGGATCAGACCGATGGTGACCGCGATGGGTGACAGGTCCAGGCCGCCGATCGGCGGCAGGCGGCGCTGGACCGGGGCCATGACGGGATCGGTGAGGGTGTAGAGCAGGTGGGCCATGGGGTTGGAGGGATCAGTGATGACCCAGCTCAGGATCACCCGGATGATGACGGCGTAGAGGAAGACGTCGATGGTCAACTCCACCAGGGCGGGGAGGGACCAGAGGACGGCGCCCAGGGCGGCCAGGCCCAGGCCCGCCAGGACCCCGACCAGGAAGAGCACCAGGGTCTGCACCAGCCAGGCCAGGACCAGGGAGGAGATGTCCATCCCCCGGAAACCGGGAATGTATCGCCGCAGGGGTCGCAGCACCGGGCTGGTGACCTTGACCACGAACTGGGAGAGGGGGTTGTAGAAGTCGGCCTTGGTCAGTTGCAGCAGGAAGCGCAGCATGACCACGAAGGCATAGAGCCCGCCCAGGGTCTGGATCAGGAAGATCAGGGGATTGGTGAGATAGTTACCGCTCATCAGCTTTTGGCCAGCAGGGTGGAGAGTTCCGCGGAACGGGCCTGGGCGGCGCGCACCGCCTCGTCGATCAGGCGGGAAAAATCGCCCGCCATCAGCACCCGCAGGGCGCTTTCGGTGGTGCCGCCGGGGGAGGTCACCCGCCGGCGCAACTCCGCCGGATCATGGCTACTTTCCATCGCCATGCGGGCGGCGCCCAGGGCGGTCTGGATGGTCAGCAGGCGGGCGCTCTCGGCGTCCAGGCCCAGGTCGATGGCGACCTTCTCCAGTTCTTCCATCAGCAGAAAGAAATAGGCCGGGCCGCTTCCCGAGACGGCGGTGACGGCGTCCAGCAGTTCCTCCCGCTCCACCCAGCGGGTTAGCCCCCCGGCGCGCATGATGGTCTCGGCGCGATTGCGCTGGCCGGGGCTGACCTCGGGGCTGGCGTGGAGCACGATGGCCCCGGCCTGGATCATCGCCGGGGTGTTGGGCATGGTGCGCACCAGGGGGCGGTGCCCCCCGCCCAGCCAGGCCTGGATGCTCTCCTCGCGGATGCCGGCCATCACCGAGATGTAGAGTGGGACCTTGGTGGTCAGGGCCTGGCCCAGGCCGGTGCAGACCGCATGGGCCATCTGCGGCTTGACGCACAGCAGCACCACGTCGGCCTCGCTCTGGGCCAGGGCATTGTCGGTGGTGACGCGGACGCCGTAGTGGCTGGCGAGTTGGTCCCGCTTGTCGGCCTCGGGTTCGCTGACGAGGAGATGGGTCGGATCGTAGCCGTCGCTGACCAGACCGGCGATCAGGCTGCTGGCCATGTGGCCACCCCCGATGAAGGCGATCGTCTCGCGTGTCATGTCTGTCAAGTTCCTGGTCTATTCGGTGATGAGGCGTTGTTGTCGCCAGCGCCAATCAGTGTGTGATTTCCGCGCCTCCTTGGGCGGTTGCAAACGGTCATGCGGGGGCATCCTAAATGACAGCGAGCGCCGGACCCAACCTCGCCCTGAAGAAGAGGGAGCGGGGGCCGCGCGGGGCGCGACGCAGAGGGGGTCATTTTACTGCCGCTGACCCTAGTGACGTGGGCCGAAGATGGCCGTTCCCACACGCACCAGGGTCGCGCCTTCGGCGATCGCCGCCTCCAGATCGTCCGACATGCCCATGGACAGGACGGGCAGGGGGCAGTCGGGGCTGGCGAGGCGGTCGTGCAGCTCCCGCAGGGCGCGGAAGGGTTGGCGCTGGGCGGCCTCGCCCACCGCCGGGGCGGGCAGACACATGAGACCGACCAGCTCCAGGCGGGGCAACTGGCGGCAGGCCGCCAGCAGTTCGGCGGCCTGGGCCGGCGGGACCCCGCCCTTGCTGTCCTCGCCGCTGATGTTGATCTCCAGGCACGCCTTCAACGGGGGCAGGTCGGGAGGACGCTGCCGGGATAGGCGCTCGGCGTGGTGAGCGGAGGTCAGGCCGTGGACCCAGGCGAAGTGCTCGGCGATGGGGCGGGTCTTGTTGGTCTGGAGCTGGCCGATGAAGTGCCATTCCAGGGGCAGGTCGGCCAGGTCGGCCTGCTTGGCGAGGGCCTCCTGCAGGTAGTTTTCGCCGAAGGCGAGCTGACCGGCGCCATGGGCGGCGCGAATGGCCGCGGCCTCCTGTTTCTTGCTGACCGCCAGCAGCCGGACGCTGCCCGGGGTTCGACCGAACCGGATCTCCGCGGCTCCGATCCGCGACCGGACCGACGCCAGGCGCTCCGGGAGGGTCTGGTAGCTATCCTGGTTCATGACCACCTCAGTCCTCGCCCTTGAGGAAGCGGACCAGTTTGCTCAGCGCCTGGCCCCGGTGGCTGAGGCGGTTCTTGGTCGCCGGGTCCAGTTCCGCCGAGGTGCGGCCCTCGCTGGGGACCAGGAAGATGGGGTCGTAGCCGAAGCCGTTGTCGCCCCGGGGGGCATCGAGGAGCAGGCCCTCCCAGGTACCCTGACAGATCACCGGCGTCGGGTCCTCGGCATGGCGCAGATAGACCATGAGGCACTGGAAGCGGGCGGTGCGCAGTTCGGGAGGGACCTCTCTGATCATCTCGATCAGCTTATTGAGGTTGTCCAGGTCCGAGGCCCCCGGGCCGGCGTAGCGGGCGGAGTAGATGCCCGGCGCCCCGGCCAGGGCGTCGACCTCGATGCCGGAATCGTCGGCGATGGCCGCCAGGCCACTATGGGCGGCGGCGTTGCGGGCCTTGAGGATGGCGTTCTCGACGAAGCTCAGCCCCGTCTCCGCCGCCTCCGGAACCCCCAGGGCGCTTTGGGGAATGACATGGATCGCCTCGTCGGCGAGGAGGGCGTTGATCTCCCGCACCTTGCCGGCGTTGCCGCTGGCCAGGACGATGGATTCGCCGTGATGGGTCTTGGACATGGGCTACTTCTCAGTTATCGGGCATCACGCTGGGCGACCAGGATGTCCCGGATGCCGGCCTCGGCCAGGTCCAGCAGGGCGTTCATCTCGGCGCGGCTGAACCGGGCACCCTCGGCGGTGCCCTGGACCTCGACGAAACGGCCCTCGCCGTCCATCACCACGTTCATGTCGGTATGGGCGGTGCAGTCCTCGGCATAGTCCAGGTCGAGGACGGGCACCCCCTGGTAGACGCCGACGGAGACGGCGGCGATCTGGGCGACCAGGGGATCACGCTCCAGCTTGCCCCCATCCATGAGCTTCTGCAGCGCATCCCGCAGGGCCACCCAGGCACCACTGATGGCCGCGGTGCGGGTCCCGCCGTCGGCCTGGATGACGTCGCAATCCAGGGTCAGGGTGCGCTCCCCCAGGGCCTTGAGGTCCACCGCCTGGCGCAGGGAGCGGCCGATGAGGCGCTGGATCTCCAGGGTGCGGCCCCCCTGCTTGCCCTTGGCCGCCTCGCGGGGGGTGCGCTCGCCGGTGGAGCGCGGCAGCATGCCGTACTCCGCCGTGATCCAGCCGCTGCCCTTGCCCTTGAGAAAGGGCGGGACCCGCTCCTCGATGCTGGCGGTGCACAGCACGCGGGTGTCGCCGAACTCAGCGAGGACCGAACCCTCGGCGTGACGGGTGAAACCCCGGGTAAAGCGCAGGTCGCGCATCTGGTCGGGGCGGCGCAGGGATGGACGCATGGTGGTGACTCGGCTGGAGGCGGAATGGGATGAAAGACAAAAAAGCGAAAAGCGTTAAGGCGGCAAGGCGGTAAGGCGATGGGGCGTAAAGGCTAACAGGCGGAAAGATGGGGTTGTTGACCCGAAAAAGCTCAGGGCGGCATCTTCAATCCTGTCAGGACCCAGGTCAAATACCTGGTCTGCGTTATCATCCACATCACGAACCAGTTGACCAGGCCCCTGCGTCGGCAAGTCACGAACTAGCTGACCAGCCCCTTGCGTCGGCAAGGGGGCAGGAGACTGTCCTGCCTCATCGTCAGCAGGAAAGACACCGCCCTGGGTGACAGCACCCACCCTGAAGTTCTCTCACCATCAGGGGTGTGGAGAGTCCCCTGGTGTAAGGCAGCCGAACAAACTTTCACTCCCCTCATCCCCATGCGCCATCGGCAGGAACCGCCCATCCCATGTCCAAAAGTATGACCGCCTTCGCCCGCGAGACCCTGACCGGGGAACTGGGCGAACTGACCTGGGAGCTGCGCTCCGTCAATCACCGCTTTCTGGAGACCTTCGTCCGCCTGCCCGAGGATCTGCGCGCACTGGAGATGGCGGTGCGCGAGCGCGTCGGCGCCCGACTCGACCGCGGCAAGGTGGATGCCAGCCTGCGCTTCGCCCCGGCCACCGCCGCCGCGGGGGAGTTGCGCATCAACCGCCGTTTCCTGGAACTGCTGCTGGCGGCGGGCGCCGAGGTGGGGGCGCGGCTCGGGCGGCCGCCGGCCCCCGAGCCCTTCGACCTGCTGCGCTGGCCCGGGGTCCTGGAAGAGCAGAAACCGGACCTGGGACCCGTCCAGGAGCAGGCCCTGGCCCTGCTCGATCGGACCCTGGGCACCCTGGTCGCCAGCCGTACCCGGGAGGGTGAGCGCCTGGCGGGTCTCATTCAGGAGCGCTGCGACCGCCTGCTGGCCTGCGTCGCCAAGGTCCGCGAGCGCATGCCCCAGGTCATGGCGGAGGTCCGTCAGCGCATTCTCGATCGGCTGGCTGAGGTCCGCGCCGAACTGGACCCCAATCGCCTGGAGCAGGAACTGGCCCTGCTCGCCCAGCGCCTGGACGTGGACGAGGAGATGGACCGCCTCCAGGCCCACGTCCAGGAGGTCCGCGCCGTGGTGGCCAGCGATAAGGCGGTGGGTCGCCGCCTCGACTTCCTGATGCAGGAGCTCAACCGCGAGGCCAACACCCTGGGCTCCAAGTCCTCGGACCTGGAGGTCACCCGCCTGGCGGTGGACATGAAGGTATTGATCGAGCAGATGCGCGAGCAAATACAAAACCTGGAGTAGCCGTCCCGCCGGTGATAACCGCGCCGTCGCGGTTTTACGGCGACCCTTCTTCTTCACCAGCGCCGAGTGCTGACTTCCATGGACCCGCCATCCACTGACCTTTCCCTGACCCGTCTCGACATCGGCCTGGAGCCGCGTTATCTGCATCTCTTGACCGGATTCGTGGAGGAGGCCGCCCGGGCCCAGGGGTTGGGGACCGGGGAGGCCCTGGCGCTGACGCTGGCGGCGGAGGAGATCTTTTCCTACCTCACCGGCGGCTCGGCCCGCGGGCGCGAATTGCGGGTGGAATGCCGTGGCTGTCTCTACCAGGTGACGCTGGATATCCTCTTTGCCACCACCGACCTGGATCTGCGCCTCTTCAATCTGACCTCCCGGGTCGAGGTGACCGGGGAGGAATTACCACCAGCGATCGGGTTGCTGATCGCCGCGCGCGAGGTCGACCGTCTGCGCCTGCGCCATGAAAGCGGCCTCTTCCGCCTGACCCTGAGCAAGGACAAGGTCTATCCCCCGCTGGAGGCGGGTCCGCCACCGCCGCCGGCGCGGCCGGCCAGCGCCTGTCGCGCGCCGGATGCCGCGGAGCTGTATCTGCTGCTCCAGGGCGTCAACGCGAACTCCCCCGGCATGCTGCCCGCGGACTTCGACCGCCCCGCCAAGGTCGCGGACATGCTGGCGGCGGGGGCCTGCC
>JAGVUH010000417.1 GCA_019136395.1 Gammaproteobacteria bacterium | reverse complement strand
CATCCAGGCCGCCGGCCAGTCCCTGCTGGGGATCATCAACGACATCCTCGACCTCTCCAAGCTGGAGGCCGGGCAGTTGCGTCTGGAGATCCGCCCTTTCACCCTGGAGACCCTTGGCGCCAAACTTCACAGCCTGCTGGGGCCGACGGCGCACGCCAAGGGCCTGGACCTGCGCCTTACCCCACCCGCGGCACCGGTGGGCCCCCTGCTGGGTGACATCCTGCGCCTGGAACAGGTGCTTACCAACCTCATCGGCAACGCCCTCAAGTTCACCGAACGGGGGGAGGTGGTGCTGCGGATCACCCCCCTGGCGGAGCACAATCAGGGTTTGGCCTTGCGTTTCGCCATCCAGGACACCGGGATCGGCATCGAACCCGCGGCCCTGAAGCGTCTGTTCAGTGCCTTCACCCAGGCGGACAACAGCATCACCCGCCGCTTCGGTGGTACCGGCCTGGGGTTGTCGATCAGCAAGCGCCTGGTGGAGGCGATGGGCGGCCAGATCGGGGTCGAGAGCACCCCCGGCCAGGGCAGCAGCTTCTGGTTCGAGGTCACCCTGCCCCGCGCCACGGGGAGCGAAGCGGTCGCCCCGGAAACCCCGCCCGTCGCCATTCCCGCCGGTCCCCGGCTGACGGGCGCGCGGGTCCTGGTGGTGGATGACAGCGCCATGAATCGCGACCTGGTGGAGGTGGCGCTCGGCCGCGAGGGGGCCCGCGTGACCCTGGCCGCCGATGGCCAGCAGGCCGTCCAGCTCCTCCAAGCCAGCCCCGCCGGCTTCGACGCCGTACTCATGGACGTGCAGATGCCGGTGATGGATGGGCGCACCGCCACCCGCCTGATCCGGCGGGAGCTGGGCCTGACCCAGCTCCCCGTCATCGCCCTGACCGCCGGCGTGCTGGCCGAGGAGCAGCGGCTGATCCGCGAGGCGGGGGCCGATGAGGTCCTGGCCAAGCCGCTGGACCTGGAGCAACTGGTCACTACCCTGCGGCGGCTCATTCCCGCGGGCCAACTGAGCGCGGGGGGGACCCCGGCCGCCGCGCCGGACGCCGCCAGCAGGAACGCCTTGCCCCTGATTCCGGGCATCGACCGGGTGAGCGCGACCGGCACCCTGGGCCAGGACCGCGCCCTCTTCCTGCGGCTGTTGGGGCGTTTCCTCCATGAGTCCTCCCCCCGGGTGGCCCAGGCCCGGGAGGCCCTGGCCCAGGGCGACCGGGAGACGGCGGCTCGCGATCTGCACAGCCTCAAGGGCAATGCCGGCAATCTCGGCGCCCTGGCCATCATGACCCTGGCCGGACGATTGGAGCGGGCCATCGACCAGGGCGAAGCGGCGATCGCGACCGACTTAGGCGAGATGGCCATCGCGGAGGACCGGGGTGAGATGACCATCGTGGCTGGGCTGGCGGACCTGGAAGGGCAATTGACCACTCTCGCCGCGGCCAGCGCCCCCTGGCTCGCGACGCTCCCCGCTGCCATGGCGGCGGACGGGGCGGCGCCATCCTCGCCCATCCTGGTCGCCCCAGCACCGCCCGACGCCCCACCCCTGGACCTTGAGCGTCTGGCCGACTTTCATACGGCCCTGCGGCGCCAACGCCTCCAGGCGCGGCCTTGTCATTACTAGAGGAAACGAGCTTACGCTTCGACGTCAGCGACACGGGCATCGGCCTGACCACCGAGGAACGGCAACGAATCTTCCAGGCTTTTTCCCAGGCGGATTCCGGTGGTTGACGTCGAGCCGCTGGCCATCCAGGTCTGAACAAATACTGTTCGTCAAAGCCCTAGTCTGGTGACGCGGGCCGGCCGCGGATCGCGCGCAGGCCCCACTTGGCGACGAGGGGGAAGACCCCCAGCAAGATCAGGGAGCCGTAGATCAGGATGCCGGCCAGCATCCCGGCCTGGGTCACCGCGTAGAAGGTGCGAGTCGTCATGGGGGTGAGGCCCATGACCAGATTGATGATGAAAAAGGGGATGACGGGCACCAGGCGCAGGGAAAAGAGGTAAAAGGCCCCGTCGCGGGCGACCCCGGCATTCACGACGGCGATGCGCTCCCCGAAATGGCGCTGGACGAGATCGTGCAGGACGAAGCGCGACAGCCAGAAAGCCAGGGTGCTGGCCAGGGCGGCGGTGAAGGAGGCGACCAGCACGCCCTTCCAGAAGCCGAACAGAGCGCCGGCCACCAGGGTCATGAGGGCAGCGATGGGAAGAAAGAGCGTCAGGAGGCTGAAGGCGGCCAGGTAGCTGGCGATGCCCAGCAGCAGATGGTCCTCCAACCAGGCCTCGATGGCCTCGTGACTCTCATGAAAGGCCTCCAGGGTCAGGTACTGGTCCAGGCCCAGGGTCAGGAAGGCCAGGATCAGCGCCCCCAGGAGCAGCAGCGGGAGGATGCGTTTCATAGGCTCCATCGGCCTGGATCGGCTGGCCGCGTAGCGGCGGGGCCTGAGGCCGGGATGTTCAAGCGGGGGGGCGGGGTGGGATGGGCTTGGCTGGCAGCAAGGTGGGATGCCCCCGGTCGGGGGCATCCCGCGGAATGGCCGCCTCAGGCCGAGCGGGTCTTGGCCGCGCTGTAGGCCTGGGTGGTGCGGAACAGCAGCCAGAGGCCCATCAGGGTCGCCAGGACCTCCGCCGCCATGACCAGGACCAGGGCGAAGAGACTGGCCATGTCGATGGCGGAGACGAAGGTGCCACCCCCCATCTGCACGGTGGGCACGCCGCCCTGGGGCGCGGTCAGGAAATAGAAAAAGATCTGGCCGACGTCAAACAACATGACCAGAATCGAGAAGGCGATACCCAGGGTGCTGGCCACCAGGCCGGTCCAGACCTTGCCGACGACCGCCTCGCTGTCGGGCCGGGTGGCGGGATCGCCGATCGCCCGTCCCAGGCGACGGTAGCCGCTGAACCACCAGGTGGTGAAGAGCAGGACGAGGATGTTGGCGTAGGTCAGCCACTCGATGACGGCCGACCCGGAACGGGTGCCAGCGAGATTGCCGGCGAAAAAGAGGACGAAGACCATGGCCGCGATGGGGAAAGTGGCCAACCAGAATTGCGACCAGAAGCCGATGCGGCCGGTGCGCTGAAAGGTGAGGGCCAGGGTCTCGAGCTTGGCGTACTGGGGATCATTCAGGGTCTTTTTATTGAACATGAGCTTCCTCGTCCGCCAGCGGCGGGGTATTGAGCGGGGATGAAGAGATCGTCAGGCTGAAATCGGAACCGGGCCATTTCAGCCAGGTCAGGAGCAAGTATAGAGACTTGGAATTGTCAGGTTGGGGAATATCCGATCGAGCTGCCAAGTCTGATGGCGGGATGTTAGTCCCGCCCCTGACTCCCGGCAAGACAGGGGCGGCGTGGGGGCGGTAAAGGGCCGTGAGGGTCAGGATACTGGCCAGTGTCAACAGCAGAAGCCCGGCCAGGGGCCAGAGGTTAAGGCCACGTTCCAGGCGGGCCAATGAGCGGTCCAGCAGCGCCAGGACCCTGATCAGGGGTGGAGGCGGGGGGCCAACCTTCATGGCGGACCGAACCCGGCCAGCAGGGGCCGGCCCAGGTCCGCCAAGCCCAGCCAGCTCGGCGGCAGGAGGGCCAGAAGCAAGGAACTGAGCGCCAGTCCCAGGGCCAGCAGTTGCCGATGCAGCGGGGTCCGCGCCAGGGCCGGGACGGGAACCGGGACCGGCCCGACCGCCCCCGTCGGGCCGGCGGGGGTCCCGAACAAGGCCTGGTAGCAGACCCGCAGCAGGTAGGCCAGGGTGAGCCAGCCACCGGCCTGCATCACCAGACCCCAGCCGGGCTGGCCGCTGGCCAGGGCCGCCCCACTGAGCCAGGTCTTGACCTGATAGGCGCCGCTGGTCGCCACCAGCCCGGTCAGGGCCAGGCCACCCACCGCGAAGGCCAGCAGGGTCAGGGGCAGGCGGCGGCCGATGCCACTTAGGTGGCGGATCTGGTCATGGCCCAGGGAGGCCGCCATGAGCCCCGCCGCCATGAACATCGCCGCCTTGGCGCTGGCGTGGGCCGCCACCTGGAGCAGGCCCGCGTTCACCGCGCTGGTGCCAGGGCCGAAGGCGACCGTGCCCAGGGGAAAGATCATGAAGAGGTAGCCGAGCTGGGCCAGGGTCGAGTAGGCCACCAGCAGCTTGAGACGCCGCTGGCGGAAGGCCTGGAGGCCGCCGTAGATAATCGCGCTCGCCCCCAGGAGGCCGAGGACCTGAGCGCCCGACTGGGCCAGGAGCCCGGGCATGGCGTCAAACCAGAGGCGCATGAGCAGAAAGAAGGAGGCCTTGACCACCAGGGCGGCATGCATGGCGCTGGCCGCTGGCGGTGCCCCGGCATGGGCCGGCGCTAGCCAGAGGTGCAGCGGAAACAGCGCGGTCTTGGCCAGCAGCCCGGCGGTCATGAGCCCCGCGGCGATGGCCGGGGCGCGGGGCAAGGGGGGCGTCTGGGGTATCTGGGCCGCCAGCAGCGCCAGGTCCAGGGTGCCATAGGCCCCGTAGAGCAGCGCCGCCCCCAGCAGATAGAGCATGGAGCCCATCAGGGCGAAAAGCAGGTAGCGCAGGGCCGCGACCAGGGTTTCCGGCGTCCCCTTGAGGCAGACCAGGGGGACGGCGGCGAAGGTGAGGAATTCCAGGGCGACGTAGAGATTGAAGAGGTCCTGGCTGAGCAGGATGCTGTCCAGACCAAACCAGACCCCCATCATCAGGGTCCAGAAGGTCAGGGCCTCCCGGGTCTCCCCGACCCCGGCTTGGAGGCGGAAATCCGCCCGGGCATAGAGGGCGGTGGCCAGCAAGACCAAGGAACTCACCACCAGCAGGAGCGCCGCAGCCCCGTCGGCCTGGAGGCGGATACCCAAGGGTGGTGCCCAGCCCCCCAGGTCGTAGATCAGGGGCTCCCCTCGCCCCAGGACGGCCGTGGCGATAGCGACCGCGAGCAGCAGGCCCAGGGTCAGAAAGCCCAGGGCAAGGCGCCCCGCGATCCGCCCACCCAGGGCGAACGCCAGCAACATGGCGATCATGGGCAGGAAAAGTGTCAGGGGCAGGAGTTTTTCGCCCAGGTCAAACAGGACGGCGACCGTGTCGCTGCCGAAGGAGCGGACAACCGCCAGGAGGGCCTCGACCGCCGTCATGGGGTCACCATGGGGCGCGGTTGGATAATTGCCTTTGATTCGCGGGACCCATCGGCCTGGGGTCGGGCCCCGGCCGGCGCCCTATCCCGCTCGACGTCAGCGAAAGTGTCAGCGTCGGCGCCCACGCCAGCGTCAGCATCAGGGGCAACCTCAGCGCCAGCATCCGCATCCACGCTCGCCGCGGCCAGGCGCAGGACCAGGGCCACGCCCAGGGCGGTGGCGGCAAAGGCCACCACCAGGCCGGTGATGACCAGGGCCTGGGGGACCGGATCACTGCCCAGCGCCGCTTCCCCGTCCAGGAAGCCGCCCCCCCGCCGCGCGATGACCCCGAAGAGCAGGAAGACGCCGCTATCGAGCAGGTTGAGGGCGATGATCTTGCGCAGGGCCCCGGGGTGACAGAGGACGCCATAAAGCCCCAGCCCGACCAGCGCCGCGCCGCAGAAACCGAAGAGGGCCAGGCTGGTCATGGCCCGCGCTCGCTCCCGGCATCGCTCACGGTGGCGCTCACGGTGGTGCTGGCGGTGTCGCTCCCGGCGTCGCTGGCGGCGGTGCTGACGAGCAGCAGCCCCAGGGCGATGGCGATGGACAGGGTCAGGCCGGCCTTGATGACGAGGGGGGAGTACCTGGCCCAACCCTCGGGATCGGCGAGAAAGCCCATGTCCAGCCAGTTGCTGGCGAAGCCGACGAGGATGAAGACCAGGGGGCCGGTGATGAGCAGCCAGCGCAAGACCCGACCGCGGACCGCGGGCGGGCGCGTCAGCCCGGCGATCATGGCCAGCAACCAGGTGGCCGCGAGGACGGCGCCACCCTGAAAAGGCCCGCCAGGGTGATGACTTCCGGTCCAGGCCAGATAAATACCGACCAGGAGACCAGAGGGCAGCAGGACCCGCGCCAGGCGCCGCAGGCCCGGCGCGGGATGCGCCAGATGGGGGAGCCTGGGGCGGCCGTCCCAGCCAGGGTCCGGCGTCAGGGACCAGAGACCCACCAGGACCATCACCAGGATCAAGCCCTCGGTCAGGGAGTCCAGGGCACGAAAGCCGAGCAGTACCCCGGTGACGGGATTGCCGAGACCGGTCGCGGCCAGGTGTTCCGTTACCAAGGGGGCCAGACTACTGGCGGGTGCCTGGGTCGCGTCCACCACCAGCAGCGAGATCCCCAGGGTCACCAGGATCGAGACCAGGCCCACCAGGAGGCGGATTCCCCGGCTCGGCCTGGGGGTGCATGCATCCGACGGCAGGCGTCTGGCGGCGACCAGGAACAGGATACCCGTCAACCCGCCACTCAGGGCGGCGGCGGTGAGGGCCACGTCGGTCGCCGCCAGGCGCGTCCAGATCAGCGCGGCCAGCATGCCGAAGAGGGTGAAGCCCACGGCGGCGCGAAACAGGGTGCCGGTGTTCAGCACCCAGAAGGCCAGGCCCAGGATCGATAGGGCTAGCAGGCCATCCAGGACCAGGGCCAGGGGGGGCATGCCAAGCCTCAAAAACCCTGGATCGGCTGATCGAGGAGGTCGTTGAGGGCGACACCGATGCCCACGGCGTTCTGGCTCCAGTTGTAGTCGATCATGCTGTCGCCATAGCCGGTGAAGGCCTGGATGTAGCCACGCAGGGGCCCCAGGAAGGGCGGCGAGGTCCAGGACAGGAGGGCCGCGCCCTTGCCGGTGCTCGGGTTGCCGCGGCCCATGAGGGTGAAGCTGTGGCCCCGCCACTTGTAGATGCCGGTGATGTCGCCGTAGCCCAGGTAGTCCTCGATGTCCGGGTTGTCGTCATCCTCGTCGCTCTCCGGGATGCGGATCCAGGGCCGGACCAGCAGGACCAGGTTGTCGCGCTCGATGCCAAAGGTGGCGATGACCCGATCCCAGCTCCGGGACAGGACATCGGTGCGGCCATTGGACTGGTGATTGAGCCCCAGGTTGAACAGCCGCCAGTGGAAGCCGGCGCCGAGGTCCCGATCCGGGTTGTAGCTGACCATCAGCTCAGGCTCGTAGTTGGTCTCCCGGAAGGGCTTCGACATGTCCTCGTTGTAGAGCTGCCACTGGTTCTGCTGGGTGTAGGCCGCCCAGATCCCGAAACGGCGGTCATCCGTGGCCCAGAGGCGGAACTTGAAACTGAGCTGGAAGCGGGCCTCGACATCGTCGACGGTCAGATCCTCCGGCGGGAAGATCGGGGTGAAGGGGTGCTCGTTGGGGTTGTCGGACCAACGGGCGAAAAGGAGGTAGTTGGGCCGATAAAGATTGATGCCATAGCGCGCCGAGTCCGGGCTCAGGGCCCAGGCGGTGGTGAGCAGCGAACTGACGGGCTTGGCGTCCTCCGCCGGGGCCTGTCCCGTCGCCGCGCCGGGCTGGGGCGAGGCGGCGGTCGGGGTCGCTAGCAAGGTCATGGGCTGGCTGCTGGCACCCCACGCCGGCCCCTGGCTGGCGACGGCGGCCCCGGGCCGGGAGCCGGCGGTCTTGGCCGCCTGGGTTGCCTGGGCTGCCTGGGTTGCTTGGGTCTCATGGGCTGCCTGGGCCGCGGCCCGGTCATAACAGGCCAGGCGCGCCTGGTCGCCGACGATGGCGGCGCAGGAGGCGAAATCCCCAGCCAGGGCCTGGCCGGGGACGAGGGTTGCCAGGCCCAGACCTAGGCCCAGACCAAGACCCAGCAAGGGCGTCAGGTTCGGGCGAGGACGAAATCCAAGGAAAGGCGACGGGAAATTTTGCATGTCAGAAAGAGCCAAAAAGGGTGCCCAGGACGATCACGGCCACCAGCGCCACCAGCGCGCCGAGGATGCCGACCATGACGATGTCCAGATAACTGTCGCGGTGGGTGACACCGCACACGGCGAACAGGGTCACCACGGCGCCATTGTGCGGCAGGCTATCCAGGGTGCCGGAGGCGATGACGGCGACCCGGTGGAGGAGCCCCGGGTCCATGCCGATGGCGGTGGCCATTTGCAGGTAGGTGGCACCCAAGGTCTCCAGGGCGATGGTCATGCCGCCGGAGGCCGACCCGGTGAGTGCCGAGAGGATGGTGGTGCTCACCGCCAGGGACACCAGGGGGCCCCCCTCGATGCTCAGCACCCAGTCCCGCACCAGTTCGAAGGCCGGCAGGGCGGCGACCACGGCGCCGAAACCCACCAGGCTGGCCACGCTCAGGGCCGGCAGCACGGAGGCATTGGCGCCGGCGTCCATGCTCTCCCGGACGTGGATCAGGCGCCGGGCATTCGTCGTCAGCAGCACCAGAATGGCCGCGAAAAGGGCAATGATGACCGCCCAGATACCACCGACGGCCTGGAGGGAGGTCGGCCCCCAGCGGTCCTCGGCCAGATAGGACAGATCCAGCCGGGGCAGCACGACCAGCGACATCAGCAGGTTGACGACGATGACCACGACCAGGGGCAGGAAGGCGACCAGGGTCGAGGGTTGGTCGGGGCTGCGATGGCCCTGGTGCATCTCCGGGGGATCGAAGTTCTGGACGACGGTACTGCGCTCACGGACAAAGGGATCCTCCGCCGCGCCGTCGGGATCGGGATGGGTGGCGGCGAGGGCGCCAGCTCCCCGTCCTTCGCCCTTGGCCTTGGCCACCCGCAGACCCATCCACCAGAGTCCGAAGACCAGCATGATGGCGGAGGCGATGAGGCCCAGCCCCGGCGCGGCGAAGGGCGTGGAACCAAAGAAGGGCATGGGGATGGCGTTCTGGATGGCCGGGGTGCCGGGCATGGCCGACATGGTGAAGCTGGCGGCCCCCAGCCAGATGGCCCCGGGTGCCAGGCGCCCCGGAATACCGGCATCGCGGAATAGGGCCAGGGCCATGGGGGCCAGGACAAAGAAGGCCACGAACAGGCTGACCCCGCCATAGGTCACCAGGGCGCCGGCGAGCACCACGGCCAGGACCGCATGGCGGGGACCCAGCTTGCCGCTCATGAATCGGGCGATGGCCGTGACCGAGCCGCTGTCGTCCATCAACTTGCCGAAGAGGGCGCCCAGCAGGAAGAGCGGGAAGAACTGGGCGAGGAACCCGGCGGTGCTATCCATGAAGGTCTGGGTCCAGTGCGCCAGCAGGGGCTCCCTGGCAAACAGGGCGGCCACAAGGGCCGCGACCGGGGCCAGGAGCAGGACGCTCCAGCCGCGGTAGGCGAGGCCAATGAGCAGGGTGAGGGCAATGAGGATGCCGAGGAGACCCATGGCGTGATCCTAAAAAAAGGTTTGCGCCGCCCGGAGGAGGGCTGGCGGCTGCCAGGAAAACGGAGGCCAAGCGATGGCGGCGCCTGGCCTACATGATGGCTGGTAGTTGGCGGTCCCGGGCTGACTCCCGTCAGGAGAGAAGAGATCCCAGCCTGGTGACCCGCATCCCTCGGGTCGCGAGGAGCGTCTGCCGCTTAGTTACTGAAACTACCCCGGGCGTGTTCATCGACCAGGACGCCACCCAGGGCCCCGACACCGGCCCCGATCAGGGCGCCCGTGCCGGCGTTACCGCTGAAGGAACCGATAATGGCGCCACTGCCCGCCCCCAGGGCGGTACCGCTGGCCACCCGGGATCGGCTGGTGTCCCCGCAGGCGGTCAACAAGAGCAGGGAGCCAGTGACGGCGATCAGGATAGAGGTGATTGGTTTCATGTGCTTTCTCCGAAAATCCGTGACCTGTCGGGGGCGCCAGGCAAGGTTTCCGGCCATGGTGGGCAGGATTCGCCTTGGGGCCCGGTTGAAGGGTTATTTGCAGGGATAGGCCGCCCCCAGGGCGCGCACCACGGCCACCACCGGGATCTCCTTCATGTAATCCGCCCGGTCGGCATGCTTTTGTCCCCAGGCGAGGAAGGCCTCCCGGGCCTGGGCGATGGTCGTGCCCTTGGGAGGGCAGATCAGGGGCTTCATTTTTTTCCGGTCGCTCACGGCGTCGTGGTACTGCACCGTGGCCTCGAGGAAGGCGCGGCAGCCGAAGGCCGCCGACTCTGCCTCACTGGAACAGACCTCGATCAGATCCTTGGCCGTGTCGTAGTTGAATGATTGCTCATTGAGGGCGCCTTGGGCCGGCACCAGGGCCTGGCTGGCGAAGAGGACGGCGATGGCGAGGGGATAACGGATCTTGAACGTCATGGGACAGGGCTCCTGGTCGGCTTGAAGCGGAGGTATTGGGGACAGCTCCCGGTTTCGGCCCGGGTAGCCGCGCCGCGAAATCACATTAGCCCACTCCAGAGGGAATTTCTGATTTTTTTCTTGAGCGGTTAGCATGAAAGTCACGGAAAAATTTTTCATTATCAAATTCGTGGAGCACCCCCTCATGCCAGTTAGCGGATTAATACCGAAATTTCCCCCGGTGTTTCCGGCCAGTCCAATGCAAACCCGGATGGCCGTCATGAGTCAGTTGCATGAGGTGGCTGACCAGGGACCGAAGATGGACCGGTACAAGTTAACAGGTCCGTCAGCCTCAAACTAAGCATTGAGCTACCAAAAGTTAGCAATGACCGATCGGCATGGCGCAATGCTTGGCAATGGCTTTGCGCGGGGGGCGGACTGGTGACCCGCGGGCCTGGGGCCCGTCATCACCGACCGCCCGGGTCGCCACCCAGAAACATCAATACAGGGGCAGAAGCCAGGCGACGAGGAAGACCGACAGGGTCCCCACGATCAGGGTCAGGGGGAAGCCGACGCGGACAAAGTCGGCAAAGCTGTAATTACCCTTGTTCTGCACCATGATATTGATGGGGGAGATCGGGGTCATGAAGGTGATGGAGGCCCCCAGGGCCACGATCATGGCGAAGGGATAGGGGGAGGCCCCCAGGTGCTGGGCGACGGCTAGGGCGATGGGGATGAGGAGGACGGCGTTGGCGGTGTTGACGATGAACAGGCCGCTGATGACCGTCAGGCTGAAGAGCGCGGCGAGGATGATCCTGGGGTTGGCGTCCCCCAGCAGTTGCACCAGCCCCTCGGCGGCCAGGGCGACGCCGCCGGTCCTTTCCAGGGCCAGGGCGAAGGGCATCATGCCCACGATCATGATCAGGCTCCGCCATTGGATGGCCCGGTAGGCCTGGTCGATCTTGATGCAGCCGAAGGCGCCCATGAGGAAGGCGCCAAGCAGCGCGGCGTGGACGTTGGGCAACAGGCCCGTCGCCATGAGGGTGACGGTCAGGATCAGGATCAGCACGGCCTGGGGCGCCTTGTGGGCCTTGGGCAGGACCTCGTCGAACTCCTTGGGGAGATTGAGCACGATCAGGTCATGGCCGCCTTTCTGCAGCTTGCGCAGGGGCTTCCAGGGTCCGGCGAGCAGCAGGGTATCGCCCACGTGCAGCAGTTCCTCGCGCAGGCCCCGCGGGGGGTGGGGTTTGCGGCCCCGCCGCAGGCCGACCACCGTCAACTCGGTGCTCAGGGCCTCCATGGCCTCGGCCACCGTCAGGCCGGCGAAGGGGGACTCCTCCGGAATCATGACCTCCATCAGGCCGACGTCATCGGCCTTGTCGAGGAAGTACTGCCGGCTCCGCGGCAATTTTTCGACCATGAATTCTTCGATCAGGTCTTTGGCGTCGGCTCGCTCGCTGTCCACGTCCAGGAGCAGGATGTCGCCCGCTTCCAGCCAGGTCTCCGGCGTCCGGGCCAGGACCCGGCGCCGGGTGCCGGCCCCACGTTCGATGAGGAGCACCCGCACCCCCACCCGGGTGGGTAAATCCAGGTCGCCGAGGGTCCCCCCCAGGAGGGGCGAGCCCGGCAGGACGCGGACCCGGTATTCGCGCTGCGCCAGACCATAGCGCTCGATCCAGTCCAGCATCCCCGGCTGGGGCCGGCCGGCGGGCTCGCCGGTCTGCGCCGGGCTCAGCCACTGCCGGGCCACCAGCATGTAGAGGATGGTCACGGCCAGGATCGGCAGACCAAAGGGCGTGAACGTGAAGAAATTGAAGCCCTCCACCCCGCCGCGCATGAGCTCGTAGTTGATGATCAGGTTGGGTGAAGTCGCCACCAGGGTGAGGGTGCCGCTGACCAGGGCGGCATAGGCCATGGGCAGGAGAAACTTGGCCGGATCGATCCCGGTGCGGGCAGCGATGCGCAGGACCACCGGGATGAAGATGGCCACCACCCCGGTGCTGCTCATGAAGGCCCCCAGCAAACCCACGGCCAACATGATGAGCAGGGTCAGCAGCCAGCCATGCCGTCCCCCCTTGTCGGCCAGCCAGTCACCCACGCGTTTGGCGACTCCGGTGCGGGCCAGGGCCTCGCCGACGACGAACATGGCGCCGATGAGGACGATGTTGGAATTGCTGAACCCGGCAATAGCCTCGCCGATGTCGATGACGCCGGTGAGCGGGAGGAGCAGCAGCATCATCAGGGCGACGACATCCGGCCGCGGCCGGTTGAAGGCGAACATGAGGATGGCGGCGGCGAGAAGGACGAGGACGGTGATGAGTTCCTGGTTCATGGGTCTGCCTGACAGGGTGGCCTTGCGGGGGGGGCGTGCCGCGCTTATACCAGACACGCGCCCCTTGGTGGTGCGGGGGTGGGGCGGGATCGCCAAAACTTGATTTTGCCAATGTCTTTAGAATTGACCCAAGGTTACTCGATCGCCAAGGGCTGGGGAGTGAATTGAGTCAGGTAGCGCATGACCGCGGGGGCCCGAGACCAGGACCGGTGCCACCCGCTTGCTGGCGGGTCCGGGTACCCCTGTGCGGGGCCCTGGTCCTGTTGCTCGCGGGCTGTCAGGGCCTGATGCCCATGTCTGGCGAGACGGCGGCCGAACGTCTCCAGGACGCCCTGGCGGAGCTGGCCAGGCCCGAGGCCAGCACCCGGGAGCGGGCGCGGGCCGAGGCCGCCTACCGGCGCGCACTGGCCGACATCCTGCCAACCGCCCTTGCCGGCGAGGCGGGACCGGGCCTGACGCTGGATGCCGGGGACCCACCCCGGCGCCTGGTCCCGGCGGACCTGGCCGTCATCACCCCGGTCGCCGACTCACGGTCCGGCACCCCGGATACCACGGTCATCACGGATATCGTGGATACGCCGGAAACCCCTGGCCTGCACCGCCCGGGCCTTGGCCTGCCGACGGTGGCCCGCATCGCCTCGGACGATCCCCATGTCCCCCGCCATGGTTTTCAGGTCCCCGCGACCCTGGTGGCGCTCCCGGACCCGGCGGACGCGAGCCGGATGAAATTGAGTCTCCTCGATCCCCGCCGGGTGGCTGAGGTGGACGTGGCGGGCCGGCGGCTGCCCGTGGCGATGGACCTGGAGGCGCCAATCCAGGCCGCCAGCGACCTGGGGCCGGGCTTTTTCCTGGGCCTGCGCCACCTTTTCCGCCCCGACCGTTTCGATGGGTACGCCAATATCTACTTCCTAGAGCCCTATGACCCCGCCAAGCGCCCCCTGGTCCTGGTCCATGGCCTCATGGCCACGCCCACGGCCTGGAATCCCCTGGTGCGGCAGCTCCTGGCGGAGCCCTGCCTGCGTGATCGCTACCAGCTCTGGTTCTTTTATTACCCCACCGCCCAGCCCATCGCCCTCTCCGCCCTCCAGTTGCGGGAGGCCCTGGACGCAATCCAGCGACGCTACCGGGTCGAGCAACCCATGGTCCTCGTCGGCCACAGCATGGGCGGGATTCTGTCGCGGGCCCAGGTGTCGGGTCTGGATCGGGCGGCGGCCGAGGCGGTCATCCCCGGCGTCGACAGCCTGCCCGCGGACAGCCCGGTGCGTCGGGCCCTGATCTTCGAGCCCCGCCAGGACGTGAATAGGGTGGTCTTTCTCTTCACCCCGCATCGCGGCAGCCAGTTGGCGAGCTGGAATTTCAGCCTCTGGGTCTCCCGCCTGCTGCGCCTGCCGGAATGGCTGCGCAGCGGCCT